>JAUCPW010000067.1 GCA_030373045.1 Candidatus Fermentibacter sp. | reverse complement strand
CCACCGAGATCTACACCGTTCGGAACTCGTCGGCAGCGTCAGATGTGTATAAGAGACAGCGGCGGGGCCGGGCGCCTCGGGAGTCCTTCCGGGAGGTGCCTACCTGAGTACGGTGAACCTGCTCGTTGCAGAAGCTCCGTTCCCGGACGCCCTCATGAAGTACACGCCGTTGCTCATGCCGGCGGGGACGGCGAACTCGATGGAGTGGCTGCCGGACGCCATCTCTCCCTCGCTTTCCAGAGCTATCCTCCGGCCCTGGATGTCGTAGACCGACATCGTCACCTGGCCGGGCTCGGACAGGTAGAGGCTGAAGATGCCCGCCGTCGAGACGGGGTTGGGCATGGCGGACGAGAGCACGAGGCTCCTAGTCGATTCAGGGCCCGAACCGCCGCCGATGCCGGTGCCTATGACCGCCTGGATTGCCTCGAGCGCCTGGATCCTGCCGGAACCGTAGGTGTTCTCCTTGCCGGCCGCTCCGAGGTCGAGCGCGGTGGTCTCGAGGATCTCGTCGATCTGCGCCGGGGTGAGCGTGGAGTCGGCGGAGAGGAGAAGGGCCATCAGGCCGGCGTTGTGCGGCGTGGCCATGGAGGTGCCGCTCATCGTAGTGTAGCCGCCGATGTTGCCGTAGTCGCAGCTCAGCACGTCGACGCCGGGGGCGCACACGTCGGGGCGCAGCAGACCGGCGTTGGGGGCGGTGTCGTCATAGTCGAACCAGGGGGCGATGGCCTCCCAGTTGGCAGGGCCGCGGCTGGAGAAGTCGGCGATGTTGTTCGCGCTGTCGGTGGCGCCTACGCAGATGCAGGCCGAGAGGCCGCCCTGGGCGACCTGGTCGGGGTGCAGCCAGGGAGGCGGGCAGTCGCCGGGGGTGCGCAGGGAGGGGGCACCCGGGCCCTCGTTGCCGGCTGCGATGCTGTGGGGGATCCCGGCGGCGAGGATGTTCTCCTCCGCGGTTCTCCAGAGCGCCCTCTGGGGGTTCCATGCCGGCATGTACCCGAGGGACGTGCTCAGCACGTCGGCCCCGTGCTCGACGGCCCACTCGAAGCCGTCCATGACGTTGACCTCGGCATCGGGGCTGACGGAGGTCATGACCCTGACGGCCATGATCGTGGCGGCGGGGGCCACGCCGCAGGTGGTGCCGGCTATGCCGTTGCTGGCCACCGAACCGGCGCAGTGCGTCCCGTGGCCGCTCTCGTCCATCGGGTCGCTGTCGCCCGTGGAGATGTCCCAGCCGTAGTGGAGGCCGGCGGGGGTGTCGTGCCACATGTGGGTCGCGAGGTCGACGTGGTTGTAGTTGACGCCGGTGTCGATGATTGCGACGGTCACGCCCTCGCCCTCATACCCGAGGGCCCAGACGTCCGGGGCACCGATGTTGTCGACACCCCATGCGTTGGCCCTCGAGAGCTCGTTCGAGTTCGCCGGCCTGACGTCTATGGGCTCGATGAAGGGCGAGGTGGCGGGCCTGAAGTCGACCCACGCGACGCAGTCGAGCGCAGCGATGTTCCTGATCGCGTCGGGGGTGGCGCTGCAGCTTATGAAGTTGGCGAGCCAGTTCGTGTGCAGGCCGGTCACGCTCTCCGACGGCCAGGCCTTGAGGGCTTCAAGGACGGGAGTCTGGGTCTGCGTGGCCACGTCCATCATCACGGAGACGGCGAACTCGCGCCGTTCCTCGCGGGAGAAGCCAGTGGTGGCCTGGGCGATGTACTCGCAGTCGGCGTCGCCGACCGGCTTGATGAAGATGTCGATCGTCTCGTCGGCCCTCGCCTGTTCCATCTGTTCGGCGAGGCGCGGGGTTACGATCCCGGCGGAGGCGGCGGCAGCGGCCGCGAGGCAGAGCAGCAGGTACTTCACATGGGCCCCTCTCGGTTAGGGAAAAAACCGGTGTAGACCGTACCTTGCAGGGATGCCCGGGCACGGCGGCACACGGCCGTCATCCCCTCCAGCCCTCGAGTCCATCCATGAAGGATCTGCAGGCCTTCCTGAGAGCGGCCTCGGGCTCGTGACCCCTGATCCTGGCATAATCTACGATTTCGAAGAGCAGCCGGCCAATGCCGTCCGTTCCTGCGTCGGCGTCGGCATCTGCGACGATCTCACGGAGCCCCGGCGTCGCATCCCCCTCCCTGCCTTCGTAACCGAGGTCGGCCGCGCGCTGCTGGATCCTCCATGCTGTCTGGAGGGCCGGCATGGCGGCGGGGATGGAGTCGAAGAAGCCCCCGCGGCCCTTCTCCCCGGACTTGATCCGCTCCCACTGGCGCTCCACCTCTCCGGGCGAGAGCGCATCCACGGCCCCGAAGACGTGGGGATGCCTGCGGACGAGCTTTGCCCTTATCCCGTCCGCCACCTGGGCGAGGTCGAACCTTCCCTCCTCGTCGGCGATGACCGCATCGAGCAGGATGTGGAGGAGGAGATCGCCGAGTTCGCTCCTGAGAGCCTCCCAGTCGCCTTCCTCGGCTGCCTCCGCCACCTCGTAGGCCTCTTCGAGGAGGAACGGCCTGAGCGATGCCACCGTCTGGCTCCTGTCCCATTCGCAGCCCCCCGGGCCGCGCAGGACGAGGACCGTGTCGAGCAGTTCGGCGAGGGCGGCCGTCGCCCGCTCCCTATCCATGTATCGCACCCGGTCCGAAATCCTCCCCGGCCTCCATGAACAGCTCGGTCAGGGTGGGATGGGGGTGGACCATTTCGCCGAGCCTCGATGCCTCGATGCCCGAGTTCACTGCGACGAGCGCCTCTCCGACCAGGCTGCTGGCATCGCGGCCCACGATCTGGACCCCGATGAGCCTGCCGGTGCCGGCATGCGCGATCAGCTTCACCATCCCGTCCGTCTCGCCGAGCCCCATGGCCCTTCCGTTGGAGACATAGGCGGACTTCCTCACCTCCACGGGCACTCCCCTGCGGACCCACTCCTCCTCGCCCGGGCCCACCGACGCGACTTCGGGAATCGTGAAGACGCACGCCGGCATCCTGTCCGGATCGGGCGCCGGTCTGCCGCAGGCCTTCCCGAACATCCCGGTCACGGCGGTCAGACCCTGGGCGCTGCCGGCGTGTGCGAGCTGCCACTGTCCGGTCACGTCTCCCGCAGCGTAGATGCCGTCGACGCTCGTCTTCATCGAGGAATCGACCCTGATGCCCCTGCGGTCGAATTCCACCCCGACCTCCGACAGGCCCTCCAGGTCGAGCCTCGGGATCCTGCCTGCGGCTACCAGGAGGGCTTCCGCCTCGACCACGGCGCCATCAGAGAGCACTACGCGGGAGTGCCCGGGGCCGGCCTCGGCGGAGGCTGCCGCCCTGCCCGTCTCTATGCGCACTCCCTGCCTGGAGAGGGCGTTCCTGAGCACCTTCCTCACGTCGGGATCGATGCCAGGAAGGATGTCGTCGAGCATCTCGAGGATCGTGACGGTCACTCCGAATGTCGCCAGGATCGAAGCGAACTCGCAGCCCACCACTCCGCCCCCCACTATCGCGAGAGAGCGCGGCAGCTCCTTCCAGGCAAGGACCTCGGTGCTCGAGAGGGCTCCCTCGACGCGGAGCGGCCCTGGGAAGGCCGGCTGCGAGCCGGTCGCCAGGAGGATGTTGGCGGCCTGGAAGACCTCCCCGCCCACGGCCACAGCGTCTGCGGCCTTCAGGGAAGCCCTTCCCCCGAGGACCTCGATGCCGAGGCCGGCCATCCTGGCCTCTATCCCCTTCCTCAGACGGGTGACGACCATGTCCCTGCGCCTGGCGACGGCCGGGAAGTCGAGCTCCAGCGAACCCCTGAGCCCCATGCGCCCGGCGGTCCTGGCGGCGTGGAGGAGATCCGCGGTGGCGGCCAGCGTCTTGGTAGGGATGCAGCCCCTGTTGAGGCATGTGCCCCCGAGATCCTCCTCCTCTACTACGGCAACGCGGGCTCCGAGCTGGGAGGCCCTGATCGCCGGGACGTACCCGGCCGGGCCGGAACCTATGACTATCAGATCGTACCGGGTCATCGACTCTCCTCGGGATCGGGGAAGGAATGTGACGGAGACGCTCCACGCTGGGTATAATAACCTTTCAGACACCGAACCGGGGGGATGTTTTGACAGCTGTCCTGCTGGCCCTGGCCGTCTCGGCCCCGTCGGACTTCGTGGACGCACGCATCGAACTCCGCTGCGAAACAGGCGAGGCCTTCCTCTCCCAGGGGCTTCTCGAGGAGGCGGAGAGCGAGTTCAGGGAGGCCCTGAGGCTCGAGCCCTCGTGTCCCGCCGCCGTGCTCGGCCTGGGCAGGATCTACAGGGCCCGCGAGGCCTGGGAGCAGGCGGAGACCTGTCTGAGGCAGTACACCGACTCCTTCCCCTCCGACCCGGCAGGGCTCTTCGAGCTGGCCGGCCTCCTGATGGACATGGACAGAGCGGGGGAGGCGCTCGACTTCGCCTCGAGGGCCGCGGAATCGGCCTCCACGGACGGCAGCGCCTGGCTTCTCGCGGGACGGGCCGGGCTCGCCTCGGACGACACCACGGGTGCTGTCCGCTCGCTCGGCAGGGCACTGGAGCTTGGCGGCGCCCCCGCTCTGGAGGCATCGGTCATCATGTCCGGGATAGCACTCGCCTCCGACGACACCGACCTCGCATTCGAGCTCCTGGGGTGGGGTGTCGGGGAGGGCCATGCCCCCTCCTGCTTCAGGCTGGGAAAGCTGTACGTCTCCTGGGGCGACCTCGTGAGGGGATCGGCCCTCCTCAGGCAGAGCATACTCATCTCCCCCTCGGGCCCGTGTTCCGACTCCGCCCGGATCCTGCTCGACGAACTGGCCGGGGCGGGCTTCTTCGAGGGTCCCGTCGTGGATCCGGAAAACTGAACTCCGAGACAGGGCTGTTCGAGGATGTCCGCGAGAAGGTCCGGAGGGCCCTCTCCCGGACCCAGTCCGCCTTCGCGGAGTTCCGGGTTGAGTCGCTGTCCTCCATGTCGATGGAGCAGGGCGGAGGGACGCTCTCCGAAATCTCCTGCAGGGTCGAGACGGGCATCCATGCGAGGGTACTCGAAAACGGCTGCTGGGGCTCGGCCTCGGCCTCGGCCGACAGGGACCCGGGCAGGCTGCTCGAGGACGCCGTCCGGGCGGCTGGAACCGCCGGCGGCAGTGGCTCGGTTAGGCTCGCAAGGGCTCCGGCCACCAGGGAGGAATGGCGCCCGCGAGTGATAGAACCCGTCGAGGAGGCTCCGGTCTCGGACAAGGCCTTCCTGTGCAGGAGATACATGGAGCTCCTCGGCGCGGAGACCTCGGGGGCAGCCTGCAGGGTGGGCTACCGCGACTTCAGGAGGCTGAAGGCCGTCATCAGCTCCGCGGGATGCGACATATCCGAGGAGGAGCAGTTCTGCGGATTCCGCTTCGATGCCGTGTCGCGATCGACCGGGCTGAGGGCGACCCGCGAGAGGGCGGGCAGGGCGGGGCTCGAATTCTTCAGGTCGCGTGAGGACATCGTCAGCGAGGTTGCCGAGGAATGCTCGGCGCTCGACTCGGCCGTCCCCGCGCCCGCACCCGGGGGAAGGCTGCTGCTCGATCCCGAGATAGCCGGCGTCTTCGTCCACGAGGTGTTCGGGCATCTCTGCGAGTCGGGATCGCATCCCCTGGCCTCTTCGCTCGGGGGGTACCTCAGGCGGGGCAGCCGGATTGCCTCCGCCTGCGTCAGCATAGTGGACGATTCGACCCACTTCTCGATGCCCGGGAGCTGCGCCTTCGACGACGAGGGAACGGCGGGGGGACGGACCCAGATCGTCTCCTCCGGAGTCCTCGGGAGCCTGCTGCACACCATCGAGACGGCCGGTTCCGCGGGCGCCTCCCCTACCGGCAACGCGAGGGCGGTCGACTACAGGTCGATGCCATCGGCCAGGATGACCTGCACCTACATGGCTCCGGGGAGCATGGCCGCCGCATCCATGCCTGCGATGCTCTCCGACGGGCTGTACCTGGTAGGGGCTCTGGGCGGCTCGACGGACATGGGCTCCTTCTCGCTGACTTCGAGGCTCGGCTGGATCGTAGAGTCGGGCAGGCCCACGGTTCTCACCGGGCCGGTCACGCTCAGCGGAAGGGTCTTCGACTTCCTCAAGTCGGTGCAGTGCGTGGGCGCCGACCTCACACTGTTCAGCGGCCCCGGCGGATGCTCCAGGTCCGGTGACGGGCTGCTGCCGGTGAGCTACGGCGCGCCGCACACGCTGGTCTTCGCACAGGGAGCCGGCCGATGAGGGCGATCGGCGTCCTCGAGGCGGCTTCGAGGGTCTCCGAGGCGTCAGAGGTGCTCGAGCTGGACATATCCACGGACTCGGCCCGCCTCACTCCGGGAGGGGGCCTCGTCCGATCCTCCGGGAGCGAATCCTCGACCACCGTCAGGATCATCCGGAACGGCAGGATCGGCGTGGCGTCCGTCTCGGGGGGCGGGGGCCCGCCCGAACTCATGGACAAGGCCATTTCCGTGTCGAGGGTCGGGCCCGCGGCGTCGATCGCCTTCCCGGGCCCGTCCGAACCCGGGACGCTCGACATATCGCATCCCCTCGTCGCATCCGCGGGCCTCGAGGATCTGACGGCACTCCTGGTGGGGATCGAGGAGGAGCTGGCTTCGCGCTGGCCCAGCTCCACGGTCAGGGGAGCCGTCTCCAGGCGCACCACGGAGGTCTCCCTCGCCAACTCGTCCGGGTTCCGGGGCTCCTATTCCAAGTCGGTGCTCGAGGTAGCGCTCGTCTTCACCTTCGCCGGACCGGACGGGCTCACGGTGCGCAACTGCAGGTTCGTGACGGGTCTGCCGCTGACCGATCCGGCCAGGATCATCGAGGGGCTGATGCCCTGCCCGCAGGGCACCAGGAAGGTCTCCCCGCCGGACAGGAGCGTCCCGGCGGTCCTCTCCCCCAGGGTGCTCTCCACCCTCCTCCAGTCGCTGCGCAGCCAGGCCGCGGGCTGGACGAGGGACGGGGGGTTCTCGACGTTACAGCCGGGGATGGAGATCGCATCCACCGTCTTCACCCTGCACGACAGGCCAAGGCTCCCGTTCGGGGGCGCATCGGCGCCGTTCGACGGCGAAGGCGTCCCGACGAGCGACAGATGCCTGGTCGACGGGGGGCGCTTCGCAGGACACATTCACGACCTGTCCAGCGCCTCTGCATGCGGGGCCGCGACAACGGGCTCGGCGGGCAGGAATCCGGGCGAGCTGCCCGTGCCTGTCTGCACGAACCTGTCGCTGGAACCCGGGGGGAAGACCTTCGGAGAACTGCTCGCGGAAGCCGGCCGGGGGGTCCTCGTATCGGAACTGCTCCCTGGAGGATACGGCAGCACTTCGGAGGGGGACTTCAGGATCCCGCTCGCGGCGGCCTTCGCCGTCTCGAGTGGTCAGGTCGCGGCGCCGGTGGGCGCCGGCTGCTTCCTCGCTGGAAACGCCTCAGAGATCCTCGGGAGGATCGTCGCCGTCGAGGACACCCTCTACGGGGTGGAGTCCGACCGCCTGCCGCATGTCCTCGTCGACGGGCTCGCATTCTCCTGACGCAGGTCCGGGCGCCCCGCCTCCCATCGATCCGGCCCGCTCGCGCGAGAGGGCGCCGGCCATGGCCTTCCAGCCTCCCCAGATGGATACGGCCACGGAGAAGGCCACCAGTTCCGACAGAGTCATCCAGAGCCGGGAAGCCAGCGCCAGGAGCGGCAGGATCTCCTGTTCGCCCGCAGGGACCACCAGCCTCATCAGCCAGAGCAGGGTCACCTCGCTGACGCCAATCCCGGCGGGTGCCAGCAGGACGAGGAAACCGACGCCCACGGACGTCGGCATGAGGGCTATCCCGGGGATGAACTCCAGGTGCACCCCGAAGCTCAGTGCCAGGAGGTGGAAGGCGAGGCCGAGGAGCAGATAGACGAGGAGATAGACGGGGATGAGCTTCAGGACGCTGGAGAACCCGGGGTCCACACAGGCTATGTCCCTTCCCGTCAACCTCTTCACCAGTCCGGTCAGGCGCCTGTGCGCGCCGGGGTGGGAGGTGAGGAGCAGGGCGAAGATCACGACTCCCACGGCGATCATGGACAGGGCGAGATCGACTCCCAGCTTCCCGGATATCCGGGGCACCAGCGGGAGCGAAACCATGAGGGAGCACGTGACGATGAACAATGTCTCGAGCACCAGCCCGCGCCCGGCGGAAGCGGTGGAGACGCCGGACTGCCTCGACAGGCCCACCTTCCCGACCGCGGCCCAGACCTTCCCGGGTATGTACTTCCCCAGCAGCGAGACGAAGTGGATCGAGTACGCCTTGCGGAGCCCGAGCCGTCCGCCCGAGACCTCGCATACCCGCTTCCACGACCACGCCGCCGCCAGGAAATGGAGCTGGAGGACGGCCATGGAGGCGAGCAGGAGGAGCGGATCGAAGTTCAGGAGGGCGGAGATGCCTCCTGCCGCCCTGATGTTGTCCATCGACATGTCGACAAGGTAGCAGATGGAGGCGAGGGTGAGGAGGATCCCGGCTGCGAGCGGCACGGTGCGCCTGACGAGGGGCCTCTGCCCCCCGGAGGTTCCTGTCGGAGTCTTCCGGGGGTCTCCCGCGCTAGTCAAGCACCTTCACCCGTCCGCCGCTGGCCTTGGGCGCCTCCCTGGCACCCGCCCTGTCGCGGACGAACCCGACGAAATGGGGCAGGCAGGCCGTGTCGATCATGGCCTCGAGCGACTTCGACTCGTCGGCGGAGCCTTCCAGGAAGGCCTGGGTGAGCCTTTCCTCGAGCGTGCCGCGTCTCTTCTCCTCGGCTTCCGACGAGTCCGACCTCCAGGCTTCGGGATCGTGGAGCCGCATCAGCAGCCTCCTCGCCTCCCGCTCGTCATCCGTCACCGAACAGGCCAGGAGCCAGGCATCCCTGGTGCTCACGAGCTGGAAGAGCTGCCTGCCGAGCACCGGGAGCCCTACCACGCCGGACGCATGGAGGCTCCTTATCCCGGCAAGCCTCTTGACGAGACGATCGATGATCTTCTTCCTCGTGACGTCATCCATCCCTGCCGGGCCTCCCCCGGTCGAGCGACCGCTGGCTCCAGACCGTCCTCTCGATGGTCCGGAGCGATTCGTCGATCCCGGAGAGGCGTCCGACCACGGAATCGAAGCCGTGCAGGGCCCCGGCGGTGATCTCGACGCCCTCCGGCGTACTCTCGAAGCTCCCGATCACGCAGTTCTCGTGGATCCAGTTCTCCAGCCTGCCATCCCTGACGAGGAGTCTGAGCGTGAACCACTCCAGGCGGCTCCGCCTCTCCTCCTCGACGGCTGACAGGAGTTCGTCCACTCCCCGGCCGGTCAGCGCCGAGACGAGCAGGCCGCCCGACGGCAGGGATCCGGGGTCGGCGATGTCGATCTTGTTCCACACCATCAGCCTGGGCACGCTGCCGGCGCCTATCCTCTCGAGGGTGCTCTTCACGGCCTCGTTCTGGACGTCGCGGCAGGGATGCGAGGCATCACCCACCACGAGCACGAGATCGGCATCCCTGACGACGGCGAGGGTGCTGTAGAAGCTGGCGACGAGCCCTTCCGGAAGCCTCTCGATGAAACCGACGGTATCGGAGAAGACCACCGATCCCGCCCCTCCGCGGTAGAGCCTGCGGGTCGTCGAGTCGAGCGTGGCGAAGAGCCGGTCGGCGCTGTAGGCGCCGGATCCGCAGATGCGGTTGAGGAGCGTGCTCTTGCCGGTGTTCGTGTACCCGGCGAGGGCCACGCTGAAGGCTTCCGACCTCCTGCCGGCCAGCCTGTCGCGCCTGCCGGCGATCTTCTCCAGCTCCTTCTCGAGAAGCCGGATGCGGGTCCTGGCCTTCCTCCTGTCGACCTCGAGCTGTGTCTCACCGGGCCCCCTGGTGCCGATGCCGCCGCCGAGCCGTGAGAAGTGGTGCCACATGCCGCTGAGCCTGGGCAGTGCGTACTTGAGCTGGGCCAGCTCGACCTGGAGCTTCGCCTCCGCCGTCCGGGCCTGCCCTGCGAAGATGGACATGATGAGTTCGGTGCGGTCGAGGACCTTGCACTCCGTGGCCTCCTCCAGGCGGGAGACCTGGGCGGGTGAGAGATTGTGGTCGAAGACGATCGAGGACACGCCTCCGGCCTGGGCGGCGGCCTTGATCTCCTCGAGCTTTCCCTTGCCTACGAAGGTCGCGTGATCGGGCACCGGCCTGTTCTGGGTGACGAAGCCGACGACCCGCCCCCCTGCGGTGTGCACGAGCGAGGCCAGCTCCTCGGGCGCCCCGGGGGAGGGTGTTTCGTTGCCGAGAGTCACCGCGACGGCGAGGAAGAGTTCCTCTCCGGTGGCTTCCCTCTCCTGTGCGCAGGCCCTGGCGGGCATTCCCCTGGCTGGGCCGGCCTCAGCGGACCGGCCTGACTCCGGCCTGACGCTCGACGAGCTTCCTGGCGGAATCGACATCGAGCCTCTTCACGAGGGCAACTTCGCCGGCGAGCACGCCTACGGCCTCGGAGAGGACCCGCTTCTCGGACGGATTGACCTTGCTGTGACCGGAACGGGCTACGATGTCGCGTACCGCCGTCGCCACGAGCCTGGGGTCGCCGCTGTGCACGCGCTCGCGGAGGCTCTCGATCCTGCGCCTCCAGTCGCCGGGAAGCTCTTCGGGGTTTCCGCCCAGCATGTCCAGGGCGGTGTCGAGGGTGCCCTCGTCGACGATGTGCCGCAGGCCGGTATCGTCCAGGCTCTCGACGGGGAGGAGCACTCCGGCGTTGCCCACCATGAGATCGACGACGACACATTCCGTGCACTCGCCCGAGATGTTCTTCACCGAGATGTCGCTGATCCGGCCGGCGCCATGGATGGGGTGCACCACCATGTCGCTCACGGAGAACTGCATTCTCTCGGCCTGGATGATCCCTGACATGACCCCAGTCACTTCAGACGGCATACTCTCAACTCCTGCCTAATAGGACCCAGAAATCCGGCACGGGAACGCTGTCCGGCGGACCGGCGACTTCGTCTGGAACAGCCTGCAGCAACTGCCTGACGCACCCCTCGAAACCGGGGAGCAGGCCCGAATCTGTCCGGTAGAGAAAAGTCGTCCTGTCGAGGAGGGCAGCGAGACCGATCTCCTCGTTGGGGCTCCGGTCTCCGTCCCGGGCATCGACCACTGATATAAGATACTCAATTCCTCCGAGTTCGACACATCGCCCGTCGAGGAGCGCCTTCGTCCAGGAGGCGGGCCCGGCGCCGTCGAGGGTGTACTGGAGACCCTGGTTCACCACGTCGACGTAGATCGTGTCTGCGGGCGACGATGGATCGCGCAGGACGGAGGCGTTCACGCCCGGGTAGGAGAGGTCGGTTCCCAGCAGGATAGTGACGTCGACAGGGAGGATGACCATCGTCGTATCCCATGCGGCCAGGCTTTCCGCGAGCGGCCACTCCGGCTGCCCCCGCAGGCCCGCACCTGGTTCGCTGCGCCTGACCAGGAGGACGGATGAAGTCCTGCGGGCCCCGGTGGAGGGATAGGCGTGCGGGTAGTCGCGCGCAGGGCCCTCCCTGAAGGCCGAAGCCGCACCCCCTGCGCCCGTGCAGTTGGAGATCCACACCACGGCATCCGCCACGGATGCACCCCCGGGTACGGCGGCGCTGTCGGCCGCCGGTGGCAGCGTGTCGGCCGGAGGCGTCGCGAGGGTGTCGGGAGGGGGTTCCACGGGGGGCCCCGACCCGCCCGGGCCGTCGGAAGGGCCCGGCGAGAACAGCACGTAGACCACGGCCAGGATGGCGAGCGCGGCGATGATGACGACCGGGAGAAGCCCCCTCCGCCTCCTCCTGTCGGGTCCGGCGGGAGGTTCCGCCATGGGCGGCATCACTGCGGCGGATTCGGAATGCGGGGCGGGGGGGACCGCGAGTTCGAGCCCGCGGAGGAGGCCCAGCACTTCCGCCATGTTGGACGGCCTGTCGCCCGGGTCTTCGGCGACCATCCTCTCGACCACGGATCTGAGATCCGGATCCATCGAATTCCATGCCCGTATGACCGAATCGTGGTCGTCGGCCCCGGCCAGCAGCCTGGTCAGGAAGGTGCCGAGAGCGAACACGTCGCTCCGTGGATCGATGGGCCTCGTGCCCACGGCCTCCGGAGCCGAGAAGTGGCTCTCGGGCACGCCCCTGAGACCCGCCGTGACGGTGATGGTCCCGTCAGGAGCCCTGAAGACGCTCTCCGGGCCGATGTAGCCGAGGACCATCCCCTTCAGGTGAAGGTTCCGGAGCACTCCGCCGAGGGAGATGGCCGTGTCGAGCGCCCTGCGCGCGGGCATGCCGCCGGATCCCATCTCTTCGATGAGGCTCCTGCCCATGATGTCGCGGAAGAACACCAGCCTGTGCCCGGAGTCGGTCTTCCGGTCGGCGACGGGCCTGGCCAGCCCCTGAAGGGAGGGCCACGCCACCGGAGTGCTGCCGGGTCCGGCCGGAGCGGCCTCGGCATAGCACAGGCCGCCGCGCACCTCGACCCTTGCGAGCAGGTATCCGGGTTCCTCCAGGAGGACCTGGCGGACCTTCACCGCGCCGGAGAGGACTTCAGAAAGCATCTGACTCCGTGGAGTAGTTGGGGGCCTCCTTGGTGATCATCACGTCGTGGGCATGGCTCTCGCGCAACCCGGCCGAAGTGATCCGGACGAACCTCGCCCTGGCCGGGAGTTCGGGGAGGCTGGCAGCGCCGACATAGCCCATGCCGGCCCTCAGCCCTCCGTTGAGCTGGAACACGTAGTCCCTGAGCGGACCCTTGAAGGGGACCATGCCCTCTATGCCTTCGGGAACGAGCTTCCTCTGGTCACGGCCCTCCTGGAAGTATCTGTCGGCGCTTCCCTCGCGCATGGCGCCCAGCGAGCCCATCCCTCTGTAGATCTTGAACTTGCGGCCCTTGTAGATGATGGTCTCCCCGGGGCTCTCGGTGGTGCCGGCGAAGAGGCTGCCTATCATCACGGAACTGGCTCCCGCCGCGAGCGCCTTCACTATGTCGCCCGAGTACTTGATGCCCCCGTCGGCGATCGTGCGCAGCCCCCTTGCGGACGCGGCCCGTGAGCATTCGAGGACCGCGCTGACCTGGGGGCATCCGACGCCGGCGACGACCCTGGTGGTGCAGATCGAGCCCGGGCCCACGCCGATCTTGATGCAGTCGGCCCCGGCGTCTGCGAGGGCGTCGACGGCCGCAGGCGTCACGACGTTCCCCGCCACTATCGCCATGTCGGGAAATGTGGAGCGCAGCGAGCCGACCATTGCGATGACCCTGGAGGAGTGACCGTGGGAGGTATCGACGAACAGACAGTCCACCCCTGCTTCGACGAGGGCGGCGGCCCTCTCGGCGGCCTCGGCGCCGACGCCCACTGCCGCACCGACCCTGAGCCTGCCCCTGGAATCCTTGCAGGCCTCGGGATAGGCGATGGCCTTGTGAACATCCTTCGCGGTGACCAGGCCCTTGATCCTCATGCCGGAGTCGACGAGGGGCAGCTTCTCCAGCCTGTGCGCCCTGAGGAGGAGGAGAGCCTCCCCGGCATCCGTCCCCTGGGGGGCGGTGATGAGCCGGTCGGCCGGGGTCATGAGTTCACGGACGGGCCTGTCCATGTCCTCCTCGAACTGGTAGTCGCGGTTGGTGAGCATGCCCACCAGCCTGTCGCCATCCACCACCGGGAACCCCGAGATGCCGTTCCTGGAGGCCAGGGCGACCGCGTCGCGGAGCAGGGCGTCGACCGAAATGGTCACCGGATCGACCACTATCCCGCTCTCGGACCTCTTCACCCGCCTCACGTGCCCGCACTGGGATTCGATCGACAGGTTCTTGTGGATGACCCCCATGCCGCCCTCCTGGGCGAGGGCGATGGCCATCTCGGATTCGGTGACCGTGTCCATCGCGGCGCTCACGATGGGTATCCGGAGGGCGATGTCTCGGGCGAGAACGGTTCGCAGGTCGACCTCGGAGGGGATGACCTCGGAGTAGCCGGGGAGCAGGAGTACGTCGTCGAACGTGAACTTCTCGGGCCAGTCGGCTCCGCCGTTGGTGGGCATGCGGATCTAGTCGGCCCAGTAGATGATGCGGCCGCAGATCGAGCAGGTCCTGACCTGCTCGTTCCTGTCGCCGGCGTAGTTGACCGACGTCGGCAGCATCGTGAAGCAGCCGCTGCACCTGTTCTGCACCACGGGGACCACCGCGTTGCCGTATCGCGAGCTGATCTGGCCGTAGAGGGCGTACCACCTCTTCCTGATGGATTCGACCAGGACGTCACGCATCTTGCCCAGTTCGACCAGGGCCTGATCCGGCGAGAGGCCCAGCCCCTCCTCCTGCTGACGAATGTCGGCCCTGCCCAGGTCGGCGATCATGGTGTCCAGATCGTGCAGACTGATCAACTTTTCGAGATCCTGATGCATCTTACCCGCCCTGGATGAGGTCGAGCCCCAGGAGCTCGGCCAGCTTCTCCGGCGATGAGGCGCCGGTGATCCTCTCCGGACCGTTGTTCTTCATGTGGGATGCGAGATGGGCGATGAGGTCCATGTGTTCCTGGGGGCCGCTGGGCTTGACCGGCGAGATGAACAGGACGACCACTCCGGCCGGCTCGTCGGGCCAGGGGATGCCCGAGGAGGAGCGGCCGATGGCTATCACCAGGTCGTCCATGAGGATGCTCCTGCAGTGGGGCATAGCGATCCCCGGGGTCACCAGGGTGGCGCCCGCCTGCTCCCTGGTGTGGAGAGCCTTGATGAGCATCTCCCTGGAGTGGGCGCCGATGTTCGGAACGGAGGCGAGGAGTTCTGTCAGCGCTGAGTCACGGTCTGTTGACTGGAGGTCCCATACGCAGTAGCATGATTTGTTCAAGCGACACTCCTTTGCAGGCTGGTTCTCGAAATATAGGTGTCCCGGAACGGCCTGAAAAGAAGCAGCGGAGTCCGGGCGGGCAGCCCGGCGGAGGCGTTGATCAGGTGATGCTCCCGGAGTCGATTGCCGTCCTCAGGGTGACCGACGGAGTGGCTTCTTCGAACGACGTGCTCGACAGAGTCCTCGGGTTCCGGGAGGATCTGAAGGCCATGGTCGCGGGGATGCCCGTCGGGCTCTGGCCCATGGTGGTGGACGGTGCGCTGATGGCGGTGCACTGCTTCCAGCATGGGAACGAGCGCCTGATGATAGTCCAGAGAACCGACAGGAGCGCCCATGCTGCCTTCCTGTCCGCCATGAGCGACGGCCTCCTCTCCGTGCTGTTCGATTCCGCCGGGACGATCTACAGCTCTTCCTCATCCTCCGATGCCCCCGGGCCGTTCGACCTCTCTCAGCTCACCGGGGTTTCCGGGCTCGTGGCGCCCTCGAGCCTTCCGACCTTCTGGTCCGCCGTTGCAGAGTGCAGGATGATGGAACGGGTCCAGCCCTTCTCGATCGAAATCCTCCAGGGCGGCAGGACCCACACGATGATCGCCTCGGTCCGGCTGCTGCCGGGAGGGCTCCTCCTCCTCGGCATCTCCTCCCCCTCGATGGACCTGTCGGCCTTCCCGGCCCCCGACTCCTCCATAGTCGAGACGATCCTCGGGAGCGTGCCCGCCCCGGCCATGATCATCGATGCCGGGGGTCGCATCAGATGGATCAACAGGTCCATGGAGGCCATGGCGGAATCGTTCGGTGCGGGGGAGGTCACCGGGACGGACATATGGCAATGGGTCCCCGAGGCGGACCGGGCGGGACTGTCGGTAATCCACGAGATGCGCCTGAAGAAGGGGTTCGCCCCGTTCCGCAGGGACATCTCGATCATATCGCCGAGCGGCATGCAGATCGGTGCGGAGGTCACGTCGATCCTCATGCCCGACAGCGACGAAACCCTCGTCTTCATCAGGCCTTCCGGCGACGAGTCCCCCTCGGGGCTGGAAACCGGGCCCATCGGCACCCTTTCCAGGATGATGGACGAGGGCAGGGATCAGGCCGATCAGATGCGGCTCGCGCTCGACCTCCTGAAGATGGGGACCGGAGCGGGCGGCGTGTCGGTCTCCACGGGCGGCAGGGTGTACACCTCCGGCGACGTCCCTCTCCAGGCCGACGGCGCGGAAGGATCGGAGCCGCAGCCCGAGAACGGCTCGGAGCGATGGTCGGGATCGGTCGAGAAAGGCTTCTCGTACGGCATATCCACACGCCTCCGCGGGGGGATGGCCCGGATCGCCCTCTACGGGCTGAAGTCCGGCACGATCTCCTCTCTCGCCAGGTTCGTGCTCTCGCTCGCGCCGTACCTCACCGACCTGGCCATGTCGGCCTCGGCTCAGCGGAGCATCATGAACACCGCCTCCACGATCCTGGACACGTGGGACTTCATGCGGATGGGCGATTCCGGGCCCGAGAAGTTCCTCGCCAGGGCGGCCGACGTCACCGGAGCGGAGGCGATGATAGCATGGGGTCCTCCCGGCCCCGACGGAGCTCTCCAGCCCGTCGTCTCCTGCGGCGTGTCCACGGAGCCCGAGCCGCTGAACCTGACTTCGGAGACCGCTCCCGGCTGGTCGTACACCCACAGCGAGCCGGCCTACGTTGCCGACTCCGCCTCGGACGGCAGGTTCAGCCCGTCGGTGCGGGGATTCCGGAGCGAGGTCGCGGTTCCGCTGCTGAGGCGCCAGGGCAGGGCGACGGGTGTGCTCCTGGCGCTTTCCAGGCAGCCCGGCGCATTCCCCAACCCTGCACCCAACCTGATCCGGCTCATTTCGATACCGCTGTCCCTCTGGCTCTTCCCCGAAGGGCGCCCGTCCGTCGACGGGCAGGGCAAGCCCGCCGAGGATCCAGCCGGGCGTTCGGACATGGAGGACATCCTCCTGAGCCTCAGCCACAGGATGAGGGCTCCCGTGACCGCCATGAAGGGTTTCTGCGACATGCTGGCCTCGGGGAAGCTGGGCGAACTCGGCCCCGATCAGCTCGATGCGGTAGGGTCCCTCTCCAGGTCCACCCTCCAGGTCTCGGAGCAGGTCGAGAGGCTGCTGTCGTTCCTCAGGCTCGAGATCCAGCACGACAGGGGGGAGGGGGCCTGGGGCAGGCCCTCGGAGATCCTGGAAACCGTCCTGAAGAACCTGGAGTCGAGGATCTCGGAGCGCGGGGTCGAGATCGTCACCGATCTCCCCCAGACGCCGTTCACGGCGTTCTTCGAGAGGCAGAGGCTCGAGGAGGTCATCTGGAACCTGCTCGACAACGCACTGAGGCACACTCCCGTGGGAGGCTCGATCACGGTCAGGATGCGCGGCGAACAGTCCACCTGGACGCTGGACGTGGAGGACACCGGTTCGGGCATACCTGCCAAGTCGCTTCCCTACGTCTTCGACCGGTTCTACAGGGGTGACGGCGAGGAGTCGCAGGGCCTGGGCATCGGCCTCTCGATAGTCAGGAGGTTCACCGACGGCATGGGAGGCACCATCAACGTGTTCAGCCGGGAGGGCAGGGGATCGCGCTTCATGCTCCGCCTGCCGGTGCCGGGCAGGCAGGAGTAGGCTTGGGCCTGACCCGGAGCGACATCTCGTTCGATCTTCCCGTGGAGCTGATCGCCCAGCATCCCGCCCCCGAGCGCTCGGGCAGCAGGCTCCTCCTCGTCGAGAGGGAGGCCCGGAGGCTCTCGGACTGCATGTTCCGGTCCCTCCCCGACCTCCTCTCGCCCGGTGACCTGCTCGTGTTCAACGACACCAGGGTCACCAGGGCGAGGCTCAGGGGCAGGAGGAGGGACACGGGCGGCCTGGCCGAGATCCTCCTGCTGGAGAGGATCTCCGGGGATACCTGGTCGGTCATGCTCAAGCCGGCCCGAAGGTGCCGGCCCGGAGCCGTGCTCGATCTGCAGGGAGGGCTCGAGGGCACGGTCGTGGAGGTGACGGGGCCGGGAAGGGCGAAGGTCTCCTTCAGGGCCGCAGGAGACCTCGAGAACGCCCTGGATGCAGCGGGAGAAGTCCCGCTCCCCCCCTACATAAGGCGGGAGGCGGCCCCGGAGGACTCGGAGAGATATCAGACCGTGTACGCCGACCGGCCGGGCGCCGTCGCGGCCCCCACGGCCGGCTTGCACTTCGACTCCGGCATCCTGTCGCGGCTCCGCGAGCGCGGCATCGAGACGACGATGCTCACGCTCCACGTCGGCCCGGGGACGTTCGAGCCCCTCAGACACGACGAGCTCGACAGGAACTCTCTCGAACCTGAGCGGTACGAGATAGGGGAGGCCTGCGCGAAGGCGGTTTCGACCGCGCTTTCGGAGGACAGGAGGGTGATCGCCGTGGGCACCACAAGCGCCAGGGTGCTCGAGACGGCCGGCAGGGGGATCGCCCCGTCCGAGGGGCGCACATCCCTCTTCATCAGGCCGCCCTGCAGTTTCGGGGTGGTCGCGGGGCTCGTCACCAACTTCCACCTCCCGGGCAGCTCCCTTCTCTGCCTGGTATCGGCCCTGATGGGGCTCGATTTCATGCACGAGGCATACTCCCACGCGATAGGCGCGGGCTACAGGTTCTACAGCTATGGCGACGCCATGCTGATCCTCTGAGGACGCGACATGACGGTAACCGCCCGGAACATCGCCTGGCTCGGGAGGATCGGCCTCTCCACCAGGCAGCACCTCGGACTCGCCCTCATGGAGACATCCATCCTGCTGGCCTGGACCGTGCTCCTCGATTCCATCCTCAGGTTCGTCACCAGCATGTTCCTGAACGCCCTCCCCCTGACCTTCCTCGTGTCGGCCAACATCCTGGCTCTCCTCGAGAGCCCCAGTTACACGAGGATGGCAGACCCTCTGAGGGCCTTCGGCCTCGCGGAGGTGGACAGCCACGGCAGGGTGCCCTCCGGATGGCGGACCCTCCTGAGGGTACTCCTGACCCCGGTCTCCTTCATGCTCCTGCTCGCGGGATTCATCCCGGTCTTCTTCGGGAGGCGGTCTCTGCCCGAAGCCGCCGCCGGTGTAGAGCTGGTCTTCCTCGATCCATCCCACGACCCGAGGCCCCTCGACACCATCCTCGACGAGAGGAGGAGGAACAACAGGAACGTGCTCATCTACACCTTCCTCTCCCTGGCGATGGCCGCGGTGATCCTCTTCGTGCCGCTCGGGAGCGTGCACATCACGCAGACCGGGCGCGTGCAGCCGGACCTCGGCATATCCGCCGAGGACACCGAGCTCCTGACCATGTACCTCGAGATGAAGCAGAGATTCCCGGACAGCATCGAGTACCACGTGAGGCTCGCCAGCCTCTACTACCGCAACGACATGGACGATGACCTCGCGGCCGAGCTGAGGGAGATCGCCCGGCTCGACCCGGACCATCCCATGCTCCTGCTGGCGGAGGACTACGGCCTCTACGTGCCCGGCCTCATCGAGGAGGCGGGCGGCTTCCCCCCGGTCGAGGACACCGGCTTCGGCCCGGGCTCCCTGGAGATGCCCCAGTCTCCCGACTCGACCTCTGACTCGACGTCGACCGAACCGGTCCCGGCCGCGGAGATCCCGCCCGCGGAGCAGCCCGCGCCCGAACCGGACTCGACTCCCCCCGCCGGTCCGGAACCGTCGGGCGAAGCCCCGCAGGCCGGGTCCGACGCATCCACCGGATCTGGCCAGGGCGCGCCGGCCCCGGGAGAGGTCTAGGATTTGCCGGGCTCCCCGGGCTTCGAGCTGCTGCGCACCTGTGACAGGGCCAGGCGCGGGAGGCTCTCCCTGCCGCACGGCAGCGTCGAAACCCCGGCCTTCATGCCCGTGGGCACGCAGGGCACGGTGAAGACCGCCAGGGTCACCGACCTCGACGGATTCGGGATGATCCTCGCCAACACCTACCACCTCTACCTACGGCCCGGGGAGGATGTCATCGAGGCCGCCGGGGGGCTCCACGGGTTCACGGGATTCGGCGGAAACATCCTCACCGACAGCGGGGGCTTCCAGCTCTTCAGCCTCTCCACGCTGAGAAGGCGCACCGAGGAGGGCTACGAGTTCCAGAGCCACGTCGACGGTTCGCGCCACCTCCTCACGCCGGAGAGGGTCATCTCACTCCAGGACACCTTCAGGAGCGACGTCGCGATGGTGCTGGACGAGTGCCTCGAACAGCCCGCTTCGCGCGAGAGGACGGAGGAATCGCTCGCCCTGACGCTGCGCTGGGCCGGCAGGGCGAGGAGGGTCCACCCGGAGGACGGGAGGGCGATGTTCGGGATCGTGCAGGGCGGTGCGTTCGCCGACCTGAGGGCCCGCGCGGCCCGGGAACTGGTCGCCATGCGCTTCGACGGCTATGCGATAGGCGGGGTCTCCGTGGGCGAGCCCAGGCCGATGATGGAGGCCGCGGTGGAGGCATGCATCGACCTCCTGCCGGCTGACAGGCCCAGGTATCTCATGGGCGTGGGCAAGCCCGAGGACATCGTCGACTTCACAGCCATGGGGGTGGACATGTACGACTGCGTCGTGCCCACGAGGAACGCCCGCGGAGGCGGCTTCTTCGTCCCCGGCGGGCATGTCAACATCAGGAACGCAAGGTTCCGGAACGACCACCGGCCCCTCCAGGCCGACTGCGACTGCCTGGCCTGCACGAACCACTCCAGGGCCTATCTCAGGCATCTCTTCACGGCCAGGGAGTGGCTCGCGCCCATACTCGCCACGCTCCACAACCTCAGGTTCTACGAGAGGCTGCTCGCGGAGATCAGGAACGCCATTGCACAGGGCGATTACGCGTCCTGGCGCAGGGAGTGGCACGCCAGACGCGCCTCCTTCGATCCGGGAGCCTTCTGATTGGAGGAGCTGCTCGTCGAGTCTCTGGGGAACGGCGTGGGCGGCGTGGCGAAGCCCGCGGGGAGCCGGGTGACCTTCATACCGGGCGCTCTGCCCGGGGAGAGGGTGCTCTGCGAACCGGGCCCGCCGCGCGGGTCCTGGCGGGAGGCTTCACTCGTCGAGATCCTGTCACCATCGCCCGGCAGGGTGGAGCCGTTCTGCCCGCTCTCGGGGGAGTGCGGGGGGTGTTCCCTGCAGCACCTCCGCTATGACGAGCAGCTCGTCTGGAAGAGGGAATGGGTCTCCTCGGCCCTGTCCAGGGCGCGGATAACCCACCCCGGAGTCGAGCCGGTCAGGCCCTCGGTCGAGACCAGGGGCTACAGGAACCGCGTGACCTTCGAGGTCGAGCGCGGATTCCTGTGTCTGCACAGGCGCAGGGGGGATATGCTGGCCGCAGGTGACTGCCCCCTGCTGCACGGAAGGGGCAGGGAGATCGCGCGGGCGGTCTCGGGGAACGCTGGTGCGGGACCCTGCAGGATCGCCGTGAAGGCGAGCTTCCTCGACGGGCGTACAGCGGTCGAGCTCGACGGGGAGGCGCCTCCGTTCCCCGGGCTGCCTCCCGGCACCGCGGCATGGCGCAGGGGCCGCAGGGGCTGGGAGGGCCGGGCCGATGCGGAGCCGCTCCGCGAGGAGATCGCGGGTGCGACACTGCGGGTGCCGGTCGGGGGCTTCTTCCAGGTCAACACGAGAGCCGCTTCAGAGATGTCCTCGTTCATCGCGGACTCCCTGGGCGAAAGCGTGGGGCTGCGCGTCCTCGACCTCTACGGCGGAGCGGGGACCTTCTCGATCCCGCTCGCGGCGAGGGGTGCGAGGGCGCTCTGCGTAGATTCGTCCCCCGAGTCCATCGAGGCCTCCCGGGCGAGCGCCGCCGATCTCCGCCCGGCCGGCGCCTTCGAGGCCCTCTCGGAGGACGCCGGCGCCTTCCTGTCGGATGCCGGGCGCCGCGGCGGGTTCGACGCGGTGATAGCGGATCCGCCGAGGGCGGGGATGGGCGCCCGCGAAGCGGGCGAACTCGCCGGGCTGGAGGCCGGGATGATCGTCATGGTGAGCTGCAATCCCTTCACGCTCGCCAGGGACCTCCGTGTCCTGTCGGGATCGTACCGTGTCACGCGGGTCACCCCCTTCGACCTGTTCCCCCACACGGACCATGTCGAGACAGTCTGCTTCCTCGAGAGGAAGCCCAGGGAGGCGAGGGAATAGAACATGGCCGGCATTGCTCTTCTGGTTGTCCTTTCCGGGTTCCTCGGCGAAGGGTGGGTCCCCTCCGGGCACCCTCTTGCCGGATGGGTCCTGGCAGGCCGCGCATCCGATCCCGTCGTCCGGCCGGCGGTGTTCCCCGGCGATCTTCCTTCAGGAGCGGCGGACGGGCTGCCGGAAGGCCTGGTGGAAAGGCTCCGGTCGATCCTGAAGCCCGAAGGCAGCGAGGTGGACGGCCTGGGGAGGGCCGGGGCGATCCTGCTCGCCGCGGCGGAGGCGGAGGATTCGGCGTCGCTCGAGACCCGTGCAGGACTGAGCCTCGATGCGTTCCTCGAACCCGCCGGCGGGCTCCACCTCCGCGAGAGACTCTCGGTCTGGGCCTCCTCCGACGAGAGGCAGCCCGGCGGGTTCACTCCCTTCCACGAGGGGGCCGAGCAGGGCAGGCACCTCTACGTCGACTGGGGCTTCGCGGCCTGGCGCGGAGGCTCGTTCGAGGCCTCCATAGGCAGGATACCGCAGGTCTGGGGGCCCTGCCGCTACACGAACCTGCTCGTCTCCGACAATGCACCGCCCATGGACATGCTCAGGCTGGCGTGGGACCCGGCGCCCTGGCTGGCGTTCACGAGTTTCACGTCCACCCTCGACAGCGACTCGGGCACCTACCTCTCCGCCCACAGGCTCGACGTCTCGCCGTACCCGTGGCTGGGGTTCGGCTTGTCGGAGGCGATACTCTTCGCGAGCGAGGGGCTCGAGCTGGCCTACATGAACCCGGCGATCCCCTGGTATCCTGTACAGTGGAACGAGCGTGACGACGACAATGCGATGCTCGCGGCCGATGCATCCGTAAGGCCCTTCCGCGGCCTCGAGCTCTACGGCGAGATCCTGGTCGACGACCTCCAGTACCAGACCGAGTGGGGCAGGCCGAGCAGGCTGGGCTGGACCGCGGGAGCCGGCGCCCTGACCGGCGCCACGGCCGTCACGGCCGAGTACACCAGGATCGACCGCTTCGTCTACAGCCAGAAGCACCCCAGGAACTTCTACCTCCACGACGGAGACATCATCGGTTCGGCCCTGGGCCCCGACTGCGACAGGGTCACCCTCGGCGTCTCCACGGCGGAGATCTGGCCCGTCACCGCGGGTTTGAGGATCGAACACGCCCGCCACGGCGAGGGGACGGTCTACGAAGGCTATCCAGACTCGCTGTTCTCCGACGACGCCTTCCCCTCGGGAGTGGTGGAGCACTCCACGGGTGTGGAGCTGGATGCGTCCGTCTACCTCGGATGCGGCCTGGAGGCCCATGCCACCGCAGCCAGGAGGTGGATCAGGAACCTCGGGCACGCCCGCGGCATGGAGGGGGAGGAGACCGAGGCGGGCATCGAGGCCGTCGCGAGGTTCGGGCTCTAGTGTAACGCCCCGCCCCCGCCGCGCGTCGTTATGGGCGGTGGAACTCCGGAGGTGATGCGGATGGACGGAAGATTGGCAATGGGTGTCCTCGCCTCGGTTGCGGGACTCCTCTCGGGATGCGGCCGCGCCGGGATCATCGAGACGCGGCATCTCGCCTGGCCGGCGATGGAGGGGCAGGTGCTCTCGGTCTCCTCCTTCAACGGCGACGTGGTGATCAGGGTCGCCGAAGGCGACAGCATAAGGGCGACCGCCACGATCAGCTCCAGCCTGGGCGCCGCCGACGCAGCCCGGATAGAGACAGCCTTCGTGCCCGGCCTGGCCACCTCGCTCACGGCGTCGAGACCCGACCTGCTCAACGACGCAGGCGTGTCCTTCGAGATCGAGGTGCCCCCGTGCGTTTCACTGGGCTCGATCTCGACGAGCAACGGCAGGATCGAGGTCGAAGGCGGCAGCGGCAGCCCTGTGCTCGAGACATCCAACGGCGACGTGACCGTGTCGGGCTTCGCCGGAAGGGTGAGGATCGACACCTCGAACGGCGACGTGACTGTCGGCGGCAGGGACCTCGTGATCCTGGGCATCGACACGTCGAACGGCGACATCCAGGCCTCCCCGGCATCCTTCGCCGACGGCGCGGTGCTCGACACGTCCAACGGCGACATCGTCGCCGGCCTCGCCCCGGGCGCCTTCGCGGAGTTCACGATGGACACGTCGAACGGATCGGTGTCCGTCGAAGGGCCGGGCTTCAGCGAGGTGAGGCTCGACGACTCCGAAGGATCGGCTGTGATGGGTCCGGGAGGCCCCCGGGTGGAGCTCTCCTCCTCGAACGGGAACATCACGGTCTCTTCTCCGGGAGAGTAGCGCCGCACGCACGAGGGGCCGGGCATGCCGCCCGGCCCCTCTCCCGATCCGTGATCCCTTCTAGAACAGGCTCTTCAGAGCCCCCCAGGTCGTCTCCGTGAGTGACGATACCGGCAGGCCGTGGCACCTGATGAAGAAGTCGCCCATGTCCCACGGCTCCCAGACCACGATGTCATCGCTCGTGAAGCTGTGGAAGGCTCCGGTGAAGTTCGGCCCGTTGTCGCCGAACAGGTACGGCGCACCGCAGCCCGACATCTCGGTGTTCACCAGCACCCAGAAATCCGGGGGCACTTCGAGAGGCGGGTCGAAGTACACCAGGGTGGGCCCCATGTGGCTGGCCGTCACCGAAGTCTGCGAGATCTGGTCCGCAGGCCCTCCCTCGTCCCCACCGTAGACCTCGAGGTAGAACGAGGCAGTGTCCCAGGGATATGAGGAATAGTGGTAGAACCAGAGTTCCACCATGTACAGGCCCCAGACATCCTCGGGTTCCATGGGCTCGAAATCGGTAACGTCGAACCAGACGCCCCTGTAGAGCCCCCCCCAGGTCAGCCAGCATGCCGTACCGTCGTCGTACTGGAGCACGGTTTCCTCATCGCTCGGGCAGACGACCGGCCGGTCGAGCCGGAGGTCATCTCCCTCCCCTGCGGGGGCGGCAGGAGACGGTGCGGCCGAAGCGACTGCGAGACATATCGCGAGAACCGTCATATCGACACCTCCTCGATTCCGGTTCAGCATTCCTGATGCCAGAGCTGCAACGCCATGCCGTTCCGATATGTAGCAGATCAGCCCACCAGGCGCGCGCTCTCTTCTCCGCCATAATTTCCACGAATAGGGAATATTTCCCCGTTTTCTCGCACAGTAACCCGCATCACCGGTGCCATGGATGACAGTGGTCCGGGGTGCTGTTGCCATCATCTTGCCAACCTATACGTTGCCGGGTTGACCACCTGACTTGAATGCGGGATATTTTGGCATGCGAAAACCGAGATGCATCTCCAGGAGGTTCCTCCCGGGAGGCAGGGAGGAGGCGATATCGGAGTCCGGGAGCGGGCTGTCGCTCTCCAGGTCATTCACTTCCGGCATCGGGGAGAAGGCGGTCCGGGCCTGGTTCGAGGCCATATCACGGGTATCGGTCGAAGGGGTGGTCGTGCCCTCCTGCCTCGCATCGACGGGTACCGACAGGTACAGCCTCTCGATCCCCCTCGATGATCCCGGCGGCATCGACAGGCACCTCCCCCCGCCCGGGGAGGTGGCGCGATCCCTCGAGGCTCTTCATGGAGCCGGATTCCTCCATCTCGATCTCGCATCCCTCCCGTTCGCCGCATCGGGGGGCAGGGTCGCGACCATACTGTGGGGTGACGCCTGCATTTCGGCTCCACCTTCATCCATGGCCCCGGAAGTCGCGGCCGGGGGCTTCTGCGGCCCATGGTCCGACTTCTGGCAGTTCGGCTGCTACCTCAAGGTCTTCATCGAGAGGTTCGGAAGCGATCCCCGGCTCGCGCGCATCGCGGAGGAGCTGACCTCCCATTCTCCCCGGAAGAGGGCACATGCGGCCTACGAGGCGGGGCTGTTCCCCGGGCGGGCGGCGCCGGAGCCTGTTCCGAGACTTCCAGACCGGCCTGTTTCGGTCATCGTCGGAGGGGCCTGGCAGACACGGGACGCCGTGCTTGACGAGGCAGTCTGCGCCGCGACGAGGAGAGGGTGGCCTGCCAGGATCGTCCGATGCTCTCCGTTCGAGGAGGGCAGGCCCTTGCCGGGCATCCCGCCCGGCTCGAGGAGGACGGTGTCGGCGCCCGATCTCATCTCGAAGCTGTTCACCGGGGTCTCCGGCGTGACCCGCCTGCTGGTCGTCGACCAGGCGGACTTCGCCTCTCTGGATCTGCTCCACATGCTGTCCGAGATGGCGGAGACGAAACCTCCGCATCTCCGTCTCATCGTCTCCGCGGCTTCTGCCGGGTCACTCCCGGACCTGCCCGGAGCCCAGATGCTGGAACTCGATGACGGGCCTTCGCTTGCGGAGGACGTCCCTTTCGAGGCAGGCTCTCCGGGATGGGCAGGGCCTTCGTGCTACGGTCCCCTGACCAGGAGGTCCCACGGTGAAGTCCGGCGCCCGCCAGCGGCCGACACTGACGATCTCTGGGCCGAGGGGGCCTTCCGGCACATCGCCGCGGCATGGGAGAGGGGGCTGCTGCCTCCCGGGACGAGGGGGCGGGCCGCAGAGTGCTTCCTGAAGACGGGCAGGCCGGCGGAGGCCCTCGCCACGGCCGGCCCGGAGGACGGTCTGGTGAGAGCCGGGGCGCTCCTTCAGTCGGGCCTTCCCGCCGAGGCCGAGCGTGCCCTCACGGCTCCAGGGGTTCAGGGTCACCCTGCGGCCAGGGCCAGGCTGCTCTCGGACATCCTCCTCGACATGGGCAGGCTGGCCGAAGCGGAGGAGTGCCTCGCCGGCTTCTCGGACCCCGAATCGGTCACACGGAGGGCCTCTGTCGCAGACCTCCGCGGCGACCCCGCCGGGGCCCTGGCCCTGACCGAGGAGGCTCTCGCTTCCGGTGACACGGAGGGCAGATCAGGCCTGCTCTGTGTCCGGTGCACGATGCAGATGCGCCTGGGCTTCTATTCCGACGCCTCTGTGTCGGCGGACGAGGCTGTCGCGATAGACCGCGACCGCGCCGATTCCGCGGGGCTCGCGCGCAGCCTGCAGGAGAGGGGTAGGGTGCGCGAGGTGCTCGGCATGTGGAGGGAAGCCCTCGAGGACTACAGATTCTCTTCCCTGCTGTCCTCGGAACTCGGTCTCCGGGCGAGGCGTCCGGTCGAGATCGACATGTTCGTGCTCGAATCCAGGATGGGCCTCCTGGAGGATGCGGCGCGGACCAGGGCCGTCCTCGGGAGGCTCCCGGGATACGAGCCCGGCTCCACTGGCTCGATCACGCTGGATCTGGTCGACTCGTGCGCCGCAGCCCTGGTCGGAGGCGGACAGGAAGCCCTCTCCAGGGCCGAGAGGGGCGCCGCGAGGTCGGCCGAGCTCGGCATGCCGCTGAGCCAGGGGCTGTGTCTCCTCTACAAGGGAGTCATGCTCGACATGGCCGGCGAATCCGACGAGGCAAGATCCGCCCTCAGGCATTCCAGGGCGCTCGCAGGCCTCCTCGGGGACAGGCATCTCTCGCTCCTGTCAGGCATCGCGCTCGCGGAGACCGGTGAACCTCCGGAGCCGGGTGCGCTCCGCGGGCTCGCATCCGGACTCGGTCTGGCGAGTGAGGAGCTGGAGGCCGGGATCGTCACCGGGCCGGATGACGCACGTTCCGATGCCCTCTCGAGGCTCGTCGGGCTCCCCTCCCCTCTTCGGGCCTGCATTCTGGCATCCCGATTCGGACACGGCAGGGACCGGTCGGTCCTCGAAGCCCTTCGGGCGGTTCGCCGTGAACTCATGTCGAAGATGGACGAGGAGACCGCTGAGAGATTCGGCAGGATCACCTCGCCCCTCGAACCGCACTCGTCCTCATGCGTTCCCGGGACTGCGGAGCGGATAGCCGCGGTCCTGTCGGCATTTTCGGAATGGTACAGAGGTCATTCGGCGGGCCTCGAGGGCCTGGATGAACTCGCAGGCAGGCTCGGGCTCGAGAGCCTTTCGACGACGCCCGAGGCCGGCGTGCTGCTCGATGCCGGGCCTCCTCCAGTCTACGCCTCGGGCTCCGAACTCTCTGACGCGCGCATGATCGCCCCCCTCGTCTCCGCCGTCCTCGGCCAGTTGGTCGAGACTCCGCGGCCCGACGCTGCCGGAGACGAGTTCCCCGAGATAAGGGGCGGATCCGAACGCATGATGGAGCTGAAGTCGGCCATGAGCAGGGTGGCCAGGCTGGATCTGCCGGTACTCGTCACCGGCGAGACCGGAACCGGAAAGGAGCTGGTGGCCAGGGGACTGCATGGCGTCGGACGACCCGGGGGCCCGTTCGTCGCAGTCGACTGCGGGGCGATCCCGGAGGGCCTGCTCGAATCCGAGCTCTTCGGAGCCAGGAGGGGAGCCTATACCGATCTCCGCAGCGACAGGTCCGGGCTGCTCGCCGAAGCCGACGGGGGAACGCTGTTCCTGGATGAGATCGGGAACCTGCCGGCCGCCCTCCAGGCCAAGCTCCTCAGAGTCCTGGAGACAGGGAGGTTCAGGCCTCTGGGAGCGAACACCGAGATGAAAGCCGGTTTCAGGCTGGTGGCCGCCACGAATGCCGATCCGGCTGAACTCGCAGGTGGCGGTAGATTCAGACCCGACCTCTACTACAGGATTTCGGTCATCATCCTCAGAACGCCACCCCTGAGGGAGAGACCGGAGGACATACCCGAACTCGCCGCGCTCTTCGCGCGGCAGGTTTCTGGATCCCGGGACATCTCCATCCCGGGCCCGGTCCTCCGCAGGCTGAAGGCGCATCCCTGGCCGGGGAACGTCAGGGAGCTGCGGAACGTGGTGCAGAGGGCGGCGGCCTTTTCCACGGACACGAAGCTCGGAGAGAAGGACCTCGCATTCGACCCGTCCCCCTCTCGAACCGACCGTCATTTCCTGATGGAGCCCCTCGAAAGGGCGGTTGGAAGACATGTGGCGGAGGTTCTGGAGGCCTGCGGCGGTTCGATGGCCCGCGCTGCAGCGGTGCTCGAATGCGATCCCAAGACGGTCAGGAAGTATGCCGGGCTCTACGGTGACCGCCTCGAGAGGAAGAGGTTCCCGGAGAGGTAGAACCGCCGCGGCCAGTCCGCGGCCCTCGTGACGCCGATCCTGGGCGAGATGCCCACGCTCCCTCCGGGCACGTCCGCTGGAACGAGAAGGGCGGGCCCCGGGCCGGTGCCGAGCGAGAGATCGGCGCCGTCGTCATCCATGGTTATCCCCAGCGCCCGGCAGAGCAGCGCCGGGCCGCTCGCAGGCCGGGAACCGGGCAGCTCCCTCCGTCGCTGCATCTCCGCGAGCCCCTCGACGGGCTCGAGCGCCCTCACCAGCACGGCCTCCCCGCACCCGGCCGGCCCGGCGGCCACGTTGAAGCAGACGTGCAGGCCGTAGATCGAGTAGACGTAGGCGGTGCCGCCCGGCGCGAACATCGAGCGGTTCCTGCGGGTGGGTCCGCGGTACGAATGGCTGGCGGGATCGTCCATGGTGTAGGCCTCGGTCTCGACGATCACGCCCGAAGTCCGCCCGCCGGCGCGGTCTGTGAGGAGCAGGCAGCCCAGCAGGGCCGGTGCGAGTTCCGTCGTGGGGCGCAGGAAGAACCCCGGGGGGGGCCCGAGCCATCCGCCTGCGCCTTCCGGGCGCGCTTCCATCACGCTTGCGGTCATGCCTGGAGTATATCCCCGCCTGGGCCGGGCTGCACCGGCCGGCAACCGACGGGAGCGGGAGACATGACGCTGGTCCTCACAATCCTCGCCTCGCTCCTACCGACGGCTCTCCTGATGTGGTTCTTCTACCGGTCCGACCTCTTCCCCGAGCCGCCCAGGATGCTCTTCCGGACGTTCGGCCTCGGGGTGCTCGCGACCATCCCCGCTGTTGCCCTGGAATCCCTGGCCAGTTCCGTGTTCGCCCCCCTGGGGAACCCGGCAAGGTCTCTCCTCGAAGCCTTCGTCACCGCGGCCCTGGTCGAGGAGTCGCTCAAGCTGCTTGTCCTGCGGGGGTATTCGTTCAGGAAGTCCTCCTTCGACGAACCGATGGACGGCATCCAGTACGGGGTGGCCTCGGCCCTGGGCTTCGCAACCCTCGAAAATGTGCTCTATGTCGTCGAAGGCGGCCTGGGGGTCGCCGTCATGAGGGGGCTGCTCTCGGTGCCCGGGCATGCCTCGTGGGGAGCGATGCTGGGCTTCTTCGCGGGCAGGGGCGTGCTGTCGGGAAGGAAGGCGCGGTGGTCGCTCGCGGGCCTCGCCCTGGCGGTGCTCTTCCACGGCCTCTACGACTTCCCGGTCATGCTGGCGTTCCAGGGCGACAAGGCCTACTCCTCCCCCGGCACCCAGGCACTGATGTTCCTGCTCCTGCTCGCCGTGAGCGTTGCCGGGTGGGTCATCGTCGCGAAGACGGTGGCCCGGACCAGGAGGCGGCAGAAGGACCGGGTTCCGTCCGGAGAGGTCCCCGCCGCGGAACCTGTGACGAGGACGCTCTACCGCGGCTCGATGAGGGGATCGCCCGTCGGTTCCTGGCTTCTCGTGATCATCGGCGCGCTCGTGGGGATAGGCGGCGGGCTTATGACGGCCGGCCTTCTGATTGCGTTCGCCACGGGCCAGGTGGACGATCCGGCCTCCACCGCCATCGGCGGGGTGATCGCCGGGATCCTGCCGCTGGCCGCCGGGATCCTGATGTACGCCCTCGGCATGAGGGGTCTGCGCCGGAACCGCGCACCCACGCCGCAGACCGCCGGAGACTGCTAGTATCTGAGAGTGTAGTGGAGCTCCATGGAGGGCTCCTGTTCACCGTGCAGCGTGGACTTGGTGCTGCCCACGAGGTAGAGGTCGGGCCTGATGTAGTACTGGGCGCTGATCGTACCGGGCTCCGACGAGAAGATGTCGCCCTCGAACGCCACGAACAGGTCGGGCAGCACGTACTTGCCGATGTTGAGCGTCAGGCTCGTCGAGTCGGCCAGCAGGTCGGGGGTCAGCTCGAGCTGGTCGAGTCCGACGCCCTCGCGCAGGCTGCGGGCGAGGAGCTGGCCGACGTAGTTCTGCGCCGCCCCGCTTAGCTGGGTCTGCAGTGCCCCCGAATCCATCTGCTGCAGCTCCCCGTACGTGATCCCCACCGCCAGGAGGGCGAGGATGTCCTCCTGCGTGAGGCTCCCGGCAGGGCCCTCCCCCGAGAGGGTGATGACGGGATCGGTCGGTGATCCCTGGATGACGACGGTGATGGTGTAGGAGGCCCTGTCGATCGCGCCCCTGACCACAGTAATGGCGGTGATGTCGATCCTCTGCTCCATCGGGAAGCCGGGCAGGAACTCCACCGCGCCCTCGGTGATGTCGAAGTCCTTCTGCAGCAGGTGCACCTTGCCCCTGGACGACGTCAGGGTGCCCGAGACCGTCGGGAATCCCTGCTGTGTGGAGACGGTGAGGTCGAGGATCATCTCGATGTCGGCAAGGGAGCTGCGGAACCACAGGTCCCTCTCGCCGCGGATCGAGATGTGGAGATCGACGGGGAGGGGCTGCGGCTGCGACGTCTCCCCCGCCGCGACATCCCCGGGCATCCCGATGATGCCTTCGAGTATCTGGATCTTGCCCGTCACCTCGGGCCTCACCAGTGCCGGGTCGTTGCCCTCCGCCTCCAGGTAGCCCGAGAACATGACGTTGGCGAAGCCCCCGACGGAGGCCCGGAAGGCGTCGAAGTCGGCCCTGAAGTCGAAGGCGTCGAGATTGATGGCCGGCAGGGAATCCTGGTCTATGTCGAGCAGGAGGGTGGCCATGATGGTGCCCCTGGAGCTGTCGGCCGATGACAGAGTAAGCCTCGTCCCGAACTCCGAGGAGTCGGGCTGCAGGTGCATCACCACGTTGGACAGGTACATGTTGAGGGTCGTGATGAAGAGCCTCTCGATGGAGGCTACCGCCTCGACGGTGATCCTCCTGCCGGCCGGGGCGTCTCGCATGTACTCCAGCCGCGCCGAGATGTCGGCCCCCCTCGTGCGCAGGGGGATGGGCAGCGCGTAGAAGACCCAGTCGCCCAGGCGGTTGAGCATGAGCTCGGCCCTCACGATGTTGCCGGGCTCGAGCGAGTAGCCGTCGGCCGTCGCGACGTCCTCGACGTAGGCGTTGAGGGTCGAGGCCACGCCGTCGTCCCATGAGGATACCCGGTTCACCGTCAGGTCGCCTCCGGCCAGGTCGATGTCGAGCGTGATGCTGTCGGCCTGGTAGGCCCCGTAGGACGGCCCGGTGATCCTGCCATCGAACGAGGCCGTGCTCACTCCGTCGACCGTGTTCGCCGTCACGTCGAACTGCCCCGTTCCCGACACCCCCGTTCCCAGGTGGAGGAGCCCGCCGAGCTGTGACAGGTCGATGTGCCTGCCCGAGAGGGAGAAGTCCGAGGTCGTACCGGCCGCCTGCCCCTCGAGCGCGAGCGTGCCGTGGGGAGTCCTCACCCAGGCCGTGTCGACGGCCACCGAGGACGAATCGAGGATGCAGAGCATCGCGCCGTCCTGGATGATCCTCTGCTTCGAGCTGCCCACGCGCAGGCCCTCGACGAGCAGCAGGGCCGGGTCGCCCTCCCTGTAGGTCGCGCCTGCGGTGACGGTGATGCCGCCGCGCGAGACCGCCTCCAGCTCCGAGAGGGTGTATTCGCCGTCTCCGAACGCGAGCGAGGCATCCGCCCCGAAGGTGTCGAGCGGCGTGACCAGCGAGTCGATAGACAGGGTCAGGGAACCCCTGGGGGAATCCGCGATCTGGACGGCGCCCTCGATCGACGATCCCACGGCCCTCACACCCCCTCCGATGCCGATCTCGCCAACGGCCGCAGAACCCTCCACGGAAACGGACGACCTGTTCCCCGCGAAGGAGAAGTTCCCCGAGGCGTTCAGGACCGAGAGGCTCTCGGGTAGCGTGATGCCCGGGATCGAGGAGGCATCCTCGACCGCGACGCCCAGCCTTCCCGAATACGTCGAGGGGACGAGATCCATGCCGGCGGAGCCCGAGGCGTCGACCATCGCGGTGATCCCGGGGCTCGCTCCCTGGGCGGAGAGCGTCCACCTTCCGGGCTGCATGGTGGCCGAGGCGTCGAGACCGGAGATCGGGATGCCCTCGAACACCGAGCCGGCGAGGCTGATCGATGCGGAACCCGACCCGGGGCCCGCCTGCGTCCCCCGGAGATCCGCCGTCAGGGTGCCGTTGAGGTCGGCCCGGGGTGCATCGGCGGTCAGCGCCGACGGGTCGAACCCGTCCATGGCGGCGGTGGCGGAGGCGTGCCATTCGCCGCTCCCGAAGGCATAGGCGCATCCGGCCGAGATCCTGAGCCCCTCCCCGGACAGCTCCAGCCCCTCGAGCGAGACCGAATCGAGGGTCATCGAATCCACTGCGACGACAAGGGTGTCCACGGAGAAGTCCACGGGATGTCCGAAGGCCTCGGCCCGCCCGTTCCGCAGCAGCGTCTCGAGGACCGGGGTCCTCAGCGTGCCGCCGATCGTCCCCTCGAAATCCAGCTCGAGGTCGAGGGGGATCTCCGGCTCGTCGTAGGCGGCGGCCCCGGAGAACTCCACGGCAAGCTCGGAGGTCTCACCCTCGAGAGTTCCCTCGAAGTACAGGTTCCCGAAGGGGGTCGAAGCGCTGAATCCGCTGCTGGACACCACCCTGTCGGCAAGGCTCGCCTGCCCGCTCCCGGTGATCCTGCCGAGGTCGCGTATCCAGAGCGAGGCTCTGGCGGCCGTGACGTTCGCGCCCCTGTGCCTCGTCACGGACGCCACGAGGTTCATGTCGTCCAGCAGCGGGCCCAGCGAGTCGCGTATGGTGCCGTCGTACAGGAACAGCGAGTCGGCTCCGGTGACGATCCCCCTGTCGATGTTGTCGAGTATCCCGACCAGCGTGGAGGGTTCGCGCCCGGGCCGGGGCCTGGGGATGGTGATGTCCAGGCGGCTGACCTCGAGCGAGCGTATCCGGCGGAAGAGCAGGAACGTGTGCAGGGCGCCGCGGACCCTCGAATCCTCCACGTCCACCACCAGGCCGTTCGGATCGGTTACGTGCACGAGGTCTACGCTGGTGTTCCAGAAGAGGTCCGTCCTGGCGCCCTCTATCGTCACGGTGAGGGAGTCGTGCGAGAACCGCCTGCCTATGACGTCACCGATGGTGTCGGAGAGGAAACCGGTGAGGATTGCGAAGTAGGCCGACAGCAGCATGAGGACGAACCCCCCCGCCACCGATCTCGGAGGGAACGATCTGAAGCGGTTCCCGGCCATCAGAACGGGTGCCCCAGCGCCAGGTAGGGGCGTCCGCGTGTGAGGCCGTCCGTCCATGTCGGGGCGAACCCGTAGTCGAGCCTGAGCGGGCCGAACGGGGTCACGAATCTGAGCCCCATCCCCACGCCGAGGCCTGCCGTGTTCAGGGAGATCTCGTCGACCGACTCCCACAGGCCGCCGGTGTCGAGGAACAGGGCCACCCACAGCGAGCCCAGGATGCGCATCCGCGACTCGATGTTCCCGAGGATCATTACGCGGCCGCCGGTGGGGTTGCCCTCGGAGTCCTCGGGGCCCACGGTGTTGAAGGCGTATCCGCGGATCGTGGAACCGCCGCCGAGGAAGAACCTCTCGCCCGGCGAGATCTCGGTCTCGTCGCCATAGGGGAAGACCACGCCGCCCCTCGCGCGCCAGGCCAGTATGGCGTCTCGCACGACCGGCTTGAAGACCCGCGCCTCGCCTTCGATCCTGTAGAAGCTCCTGCCCCCGAGGAGCCCTCCGGAAAGGGCTCCGGCGCCCCTCAGGTAGTGCCCGGTCCTCGGGTCGAGCACCTCGTCCCGCGAGTCCAGCTCCAGGCTCGCGCCGATCTGGGAGGTCGTGGTCCAGTCGTACTCCTCCTCGACGCCGCCCGAACCCACCTCGTAGTACTTGTTCCTCGAAAGCGAGTATCCGACTTCGAGTTCGACGTCCTCGGCGAGGGACCTGGTCACCGCGACCTCGCCCCCGTAGCCCCTCTCCTCGAGGCCGGGCAGGCTGAAGTACAGGTAGCTGAGCCTGAAGCTCCCCTTCCACCTCGTCGAGGCTATGTAGGGCTCCTCGTAGAGCAGCTCCGGCTCCACGATGTCGCCGCCGTCCTCCTCGAAGTACCTGGTCCACCCCGAGCCGATGGTCAGGCTCTGGTTGTTCCCCATGATGTTGGGATGCATCCAGTAGGCGCTCAGGATCAGAGCCGATGGAGAGGCGTAGCCCGCGCCGAGGTCGAGCTGCCTGTAGGGCCTCTCGGTCACCTGCACGCGCAGGTCGACGCTGTCGCGGCCTTCGGTCAGGCCGTCGTAGACGAACCTTACGTCGCTGAATAGGCCGAGGTCGTAGATGGCGGATATTGACCGCCTCATCATCTCCATGTCCAGGGAGTCGCCCTCCGAGAGGAGTATCTCCCGCGTGACGACCATCTTGCGAACCGTCTCGAGACCCTGCACGTCGACGCTCCCGAGCCTGATCTGCCGGCCCTCGGAGATGTCGCACTCCACGCCGCGGTAGGCGGGCAGGCTGTCGGGCGATGCGGGATCGAAGGGTAGAAGGGATGTCTCGACGGATGCCAGGACGTAGCCGTGCTTCGAGTAGAGCTCGAGCAGGGACGAGCGCAGGTCGTCGATGACGCCGGGCGTGAGAGTGACTCCGCTCGTGAAGTCGACCGCCGTGAGGAGGTCGCGCGCGCTCATCACCGAGTTGCCGGTGAAGACGAGGGGGCCGAGGAGGCTCCTCCTGCCCTCGGACACCTCTATCCTGACAATGCCCGTTTCTTCGTACCACTCCGGCCACTGGACATCCACGGTCGCCTCGATGTAGCCCTCGGAAGTCAGGTTCGAGAGGATCGCGGACCGGACTTCGGAAGGAGTGATCTCCATCAGGGATGCACCGATGCGGAGCCCGGAGCCGTCTAGCAGGGCACCCCTGCCGAAGTCCTCCGCACCGGAGATGGAGATCGAGTCGACCACCGCACCGGCCGTGGAGCCGGATGCGGAAGCGAGTGCGAGTGATGCGAGCGCGGCCTGGAGCATCTGGAGCAGGATTCCCCCGTGCGTCTATCCGGGCTCGGGCCCGGGCCTAGGGTTGCGACAGTCGAATATAGGTCGTGGGTGCCGGTGTAGTGCCCGGGTTTGTCCCGGCACGCTTCATTGGTTAGGAATAACGGGTCTTTCGCGGGAGGGAGCTATGTCGCAGACGAGGACGAGACCGGGTCCGCCCGTGGTCCTGCTCGTGGGGGGGACGGACCCCAGCGGCGGGGCCGGCCTGGCCGCCGACCTGAAGGCGGTCGCCGCCGCAGGCGCCCACGGCGAGATCGCCGTCACTGCAGTCACATTCCAGAACAGCGGCTCGGTGGAGGGCTGGGAGCCGGTTTCACCCGGCTCGCTGTCGCGGCAGATCGGGGCCGTCCTCGCGGACGGCTTGCCCGGAGCCGTGAAGTCGGGCATGCTCGGAGGCGCCGGGGCGGTGAGCGAGCTGGCCTCGTTCCTGCAGGGACCCCTGGCCGGGAGACCCTACGTGCTCGATCCGGTGCTGGTCGCAGGTTCCGGCGACTCTCTCCACGAGGGGGGAATGCCGGGCCTCGTGCGGGATGCTCTCGTCCCGCTCTCGGCGGTCTGTACGCCCAACCTGGACGAAGCCGAGGCACTGACCGGCCGCCCCGTGCGAGACAGGGCCGCGATGGAGCGCGCGGCGGACGAGATCGCATCCATGGGCGCCGGGGCCGTGCTAGTGAAGGGCGGCCATCTCGCGGGCGAACCCGCCGACTTCCTTCTCGAACGCGGCGAAGGCCTCTGGTTCGAGGGCCGCAGGACATACCCGGGAAAGCTCCACGGCACGGGCTGCACCCTGGCCTCGGGCATAGCGGCCAGGCTGGCATCGGGTTGTTCCACAGCCGGGGCGGTCGGGGGCTCTCTCCATTACCTCATGCAGGCGGCCGGCTCCTGGTTCGAGAGGGCCAACGGAGTCCTCCTGGGGCATTTCCCGGCGGCCGGGCCCGCCGGAGCAGGCGATTCCACCGCTTTCTACTCGATTCCACGCTTCTGCAGCAGATGCGGCATGCCTCTTTCCGGCGCCCCGTCATCCGGCCACCTGTCGTGTCGGTCGTGCGGCTTCATCCATTACCGGAACCCGCTCCCGGCCGTTACGGTGGCCGCGGTCGAGGGCGGCCGGGTCATGCTCGTCGAGCGGGCATGCAACCCGGGGAAGGGCTTGCACTGCCTGCCCGGCGGATTCCTCGAGCTCGGGGAAACCGCAGCGGAGTGCGCCAGCCGCGAGCTGTTCGAGGAGACGGGCCTTTCGGCCTCCTCGATGGTCCTCGCCGGGGTCGAGACCGACCTGACCGAGTACGGCGGGATAATGCTCGCGGTCATGCGGGCTTCCGGCCTCTCGGGCACCCCCGTACCGGGCGACGATGCATCCGCGGTGGGCTGGTTCCCGCTGGATTCGATCCCCGCGCTGGCCTTCGGCGCCCATGCCAGGATCATCGAGTCGCTCCGCGGAAGGGAGGCGTGATGATGATCACTGCGACCCTCGTCGCCCTCGCCGCTCCGGCCGCCCCGCAGTGGGCGGCCGCGCAAGCGCCTCCGGCCTGGGAGGTCGTGGAGGGAACCGGTGGATACATGTCGGCCTGCGCGCTCGGTGACGGATTCCTCTGCCTGACCTGGGGCGGAGGGGCGGTCTGGCTCGTCAGGCCCGGCGAGGATGCCTCCGTGCTGGCCTCCACCGAAACGGACGGCGTGGAGCGCCTGTCCGAACCGTCGCCGGGAGGCGGGCTCGCGGGATTCGTGATCTCGGACCCACGGGGAGACAGCGTATGCATAGTCGACTCGACGGGAAACGTGGTCTCGGGCTGGGCGGGCGGATCGGCCGGGCGACCGGCATGGACGGCCGACGGGAGGCCATTCTCGACGGTAGACGGCTTCCTGGCGGAGGGCGGCTCGGCCGCGGCGGTAGAATCGGACGCTTATGCGATTGCGCCATCACCGGGCGGTTCTATGGCCGCCTGGGCCGACGGCGACACCCTCGTTACAGCCCTGGTTTCAGATTGTTCAGATGTGTCGGTAAGTTCAATCGCTCTAACGGCTTCACCAATTCGCACGGTCTGGATCGACGGATCGTCTCCGATCGTCTTGCTTGTCGACGGTACGATGCGGAGAGTGTCACTCGAGGAAGGCACTACAGAAGTCTTCGCATCGGGTGACGGGCTGGCGTGGAACTTCGGTCTGGGGGCGGGCCTCGTCACTGATTCGAGGGACGACGGCCACATGCTCCTGGGGTCCGACTCGTACCTGGTGATGCGCGGCGGGAGCATCCGGAAGGTCGCGTCACCGCCGGGCACGGCTCCGATGTCGCCCGAGCCCGCCCCCTGGGGCTTCACGGCCGTCGACGGCCTGACCGGCGCCGTGTTGCTGCTTCGCCTGTGATCGGGGTCAGACTACCCTCGGAACCGCCCTTGCATACTCATGTGGCCCTGCCATTTACAACCATAGTCATTTTACAGGTTATCCCGTGAAGAAAAGTGCACTTCGTGGATTTTCTCCAGAATGGCATCTCCAGCAGGCCTCAATAAAGGAAACCTGGTCAGATCGCTCGAGAAAGCCGATCCATCCAGTGTTTCGTTAGTAGCCTGACCCCGGGTACTCGGGTACCGGGTACTGACCTCGGGTATCGGGCACCCGGGCAGACCCCGGGCACCCGGGAACTGCATTGATCAAATAAACCAAAGTGTATTTGGGTATTGATCGCATCATTATTGCACCCGTAGAACCGGACAAGACGTTTGTTCGTTGACAAGCAATGATTTACCGCTGCATCTGAAGCATCTAAAACCAGGAATCGCCCGCCGCTCCAGCCCCCTAGGTGGCGGGAAGGGTGACCGTGAAGGTGGCGCCGGCGCCGGGGGTGGATTCCACCTCGACCCTTCCGCCGTGCTGCTTGAGGATGGAGGCGGTGACCGCCAGGCCGAGGCCCGTGCCGCGCGCCTTGGTCGAGAAGTAGGGGTCGAAGACCCTCTCGATCACGTCGTTCCGGATGCCCGGCCCGGTATCCCGGATGGAGACCTTCACCTCGCGGTCGCCGCTCCTGGCGACCGCATTCCAGAGCCTGATCTCCAGGCTCCCCGAGCCGTTCATGGCCTCCCGGGCGTTCACGATGAAGTTGCTGAAGGCCTGGACCATCTGGCCCTCGTCGGCCTCGACGGCCCAGAGGCCGGGTGCGGGGGAGACCGAGAGCGAGATGCCCGATCCGCTCAGCACGAGCCTCGCCGTGCTCTCGAGCATCGCGCCGAGGTCGACCCGCCAGCGCTCGGAGACGGAAGTGCCCCGCGAAAGCATCTCGAGCTGCTTCAGCATGAGGAGGGCCTTGTCGCAGGCCTCCAGGGCGCTCTTCAGATAGCCGGCCGTCTCGCCCGTTCCCGGTTCGGAGGTCATCCCGAGGTCGATGTTCCCCGTGACCGCGGACATGATGTTCTTGAAGTCGTGCGCGATCCCGCCGGCCATGAGGGAGAGCGACTCCTGCTTCTGGGCGTTCAGCAGCTCCGCCTCCATCCTGCGCTCCTCGGTGACATTCCGCAGGATGCAGACGACGGAATCGTTCTCGAACGGGGCGAGCCTGCACTCGTACACGCCGGAAACCGGCCCCGAAGGGAAGGTGATCTCGACAGTCTCGACCGAACGAAGCCTGAGGCATCTCGAGAGGGCCTCCCTGCCCCGGGCGAGATCCTCCGCCGGGAGCCCGACCTCCTCGAGTGACCCGCCCTCCATCCGCTCTCGCACGAGCTGGGCGGCGGCGGACGAGCCGGCCTTGAACTCGAGGATGCGGCCATCGTGCGAAATGACGAGGACGCTCTCGGGGATGGCCGATAGAATGGCCTCGTTGCGCATCTCGGAGCTGAGCAGCCTCTCTTCTATCCTCGCCCTCTCGGTGACGTCGGTGGCTATTCCGCCGAGGAGCAGATTCCCCTCGTGGTCGGGCCCGATGGGGAACGAGTGGAACAGCAGCCTCCTGACGCCCTTCGACCCAATGCGCACATCGAGCTCCGTCAGCACCGGCCGCCTGCTGCGCAGCGCCTCGTCGTCGCTGCGCCCTATGACCGAAGCCTGCTCTGCCGGCCATATGTCGCCCCAGTCCATCCCCTCCCAGTCCTCGCGCGCTCCCAGGAGGTCGCGCCTGAAGCCGTCGTTGGCGTAGACTAGCTTCCCGTCAGGCTTTCTGATGTAGGAGTATCCTGGCAGATACCTCGCGAACAGGTCGAAGCGCGATCTGCTCTGCCTCAGATCGGCGGAGGCCTTCTCGAGCTCGTCGAGCGTGCCGTCCAGAGTGGAGGCGAGGAGGCCCAGCTCGTCGGAGCCTCCGATCCCCGACCGCATGGCGGGGTCGCCGCTCTCGCCGATCTCGGCGATCCTGCGGGTGAGCCTCCTGAGGGGGGCCATGACAACTCCCTGGAACAGCAGGATGGTCACGGCCACGAAGAAGACCCCCGACAGCAGGACCATGAGCATCACCGTGTCGGCGGAATCCCGGCCGAGCCCGTAGATCTCCCTGGGGGATCCGATCTTGAGGATGACGTCGAGCCCCGGTCCCTCCCCCAGTGTGGCATAGACGACGGCGCTGTCGGGACCGGTTCGGATGATCATCTCGCCGGGGCCCTCTCCGGACAGCCCGTGCGGCCCGGCCTCCGGGGCGAGGACATCCGTGGTGTTCCCAGGGATGAGGTTCAGGCGACCGATGGCCGCCCCGTCCAGCCTGTCGACGAAGAGCACCATCCCCGTGGGCTCGCCCGACCCCGGAGAGGGTCTGACCTCGCATGTCCCGATGATCCACGCCGACCTGCCGGCGAAGAGGATGCCGCCCCTGGTGTCGCCTCCGTCACGCGGCACCGAGAACTCCGACCTGGAGATCTCCGCCGTCAGCCCGGCAGGGAAGGGGGCCGATGCCGATCCCTCCACCAGACCCGAGGCGAAGGCGAGACCGCCCGACGGATCGTATACTGCTATCGCCTCGAGCCCGTCGCATGCCCACGAGGATGACTCGACGAGCCTCCACGCTATGTCGACGTTGCGCGTATCGAGGAACTCGGCCACCTCCGGCAGGAGGGCCGCCTCGACCGCGGGCGACACCACCGCCCCGATCATGTCCATGGCCTGGCGCCTGGTTTCGACCGCGGTCCTGGTGAGCTGATCGTCCTCCAGGTCTTCGAAGGTCCCGAGGAAGACGAGCCGGAATGTGAAAGCAGTGACGGCCGCGACCACCAGCAGGGAGAAGGCCAGCGCGAGGAACAGCCTGGCCCCGAGGGTCACTCCCGCCTGCCCCTGTGCCCGCCCGCGCCTCCTGCGTCGTCCTCCATCCTCGACCTGAGAAGCCTCCTGACGGTGGAGCTGAGCTCCTCGAGGTTGAAGGGCTTCCGGAGCGCCGCCTTGAACCCGTGCACCGCGAATTCCGACAGCACTGAATCGGAGGAGTAGCCGCTCGAGACTATGGCCTTCACGTCGCCGAACTTCGCCCTGGCCCGCGCGAGCGTCTCGAGACCGCCGATCCCGCCGGGCACCACGAGGTCCAGGATCAGGATGTCGAACGGCCTGCCCGTCCTCTGCGCCTCGGCGATCCGGTAGAGCGCGGCCCCGCCGTCCGTAGCGGTCTCGACCGAGTAGTCGAGGGTCTCGAGCATCTCCTTGATCGTCTCGAGCACCTGGAGGTCGTCGTCCATGACGAGTATCCTGGCGTTGCCGCCGAGGGGCGTGTAGGGGAGCGGATCGCCGGAGTCGACGGTGTCGCGCGCCGCTGGGATCTGGAGCAGGAACCTGCCTCCGGGACCGGGGAGGGCCTCGAGCCAGCCGCCGTGCTTGACCGCGATCGAATGGCACATGGACAGCCCGAGCCCGGGCGAGTCCTCCTTGGTGGTGAAGTACGGCTCGAAGACCTTCTTCAGCAGGTCTTCCCTGATCCCGGGGCCGGAGTCGCAGAACTCCATCGTCACGTAATGCCCGGGCTGGAGCCCCGCTCCCTGCGGGTCGATGGAGTTGTACGCCTTCACCTCGAACCAGCCGAAGCCGGCGATCGCCTCGATCGCGTTCGTGGCCAGGTTCCTGAAGAGCTGCGACATCTGGTCCTCGTCGGCGTCGATCAGCCAGGTGCCGGGCCTGACGTCGATGCGGAGCGTCACTCCGATGCCCCGGAAGAGCGGGTCGAGTGCCTCGTGCGCGAGGTCGCCCACGGTCACGGGCTTGAAGTAGGGCGAGCCGCCGGTGGAGAAGGTGAGCAGCTTCCTCGCCAGGTCGCCTGCCCTGGTGCACGAGTCGAGCGCCCGCTCGAGGCTCTTGAGCACCGTGGGGGACGGGACCGGGATGTCGGCCATCGCGAGCTCGATGCTGCCGATGGTCGTGGAGAGTCGGTTGTTGAAGTCGTGAGCTATCCCGCCGGCGAGGAGCCCGAGAGATTCGAGCCTCTGGAGCCTGGCGGCGGCCTCCTCGGCCTTCATCCTCTGGGTGACGTCGCGTGCGACGACGAGGACCGTGTCGGGACCGAACGAGACCACCCGTATGTCGTAGTACATGGTTGCATCGGTGCCCCTGACCCCGAGCGACATGCTCTCCACAGTGCCCTCTTCGAGCACCTTCGCCACCAGGGCGAGGAGGTCGGCATGCTCGGCTCCTACGAGCTCGAGTTCGGTCAGGCGCATGCCCTCGAGCCTCTCGACGGGGAGCGGGGGCTCGAAGCCGTAGCCCTGCTTGACCGAGAGGATCGTGCCGTCCCTCCGGAGCGTCACCATGAAGTCGGGTATCATCCTGATCAGCGTCGCGTTGTTCTGTTCGCTCCGCCTGAGGACGTTCGTCATGGTCTCGAGCTTCTCGAGGACAGGGCCGATGGCCATCCCGATGCTGGACAGCTCGTCCGTCCTGGCGCTCCCGGAGACATCAGCCGCGGCTCCGGACTCCCTTATCTGCCCGAGGAAGCCCCTGAGCCTCCTCACTACCAGGAGCTGCAGGACCAGGAGCGTGACTGCGGCGAATACGACGCCCCCCGCGACGTTGATCAGGACGAAGCGGTCGAGGATTACCCCGGCCTCGGAGAAGAGGTCCCTGTCCAGCGCGGAGCCGAGGACGAAGATGCTGCCGTCCAGGCCCGGATACGGCGCCGAGACTGCCAGAGTGTCCCCGCCGCGCAGGGTGAAGGCCGTATCCTGCGCGGCGCCCTGCGGGGGTTCGGAGATCCATGCGAACAGGGCCGGCCCGGCGGGGATGACCGCCATGCCCGCCGAATCCGGAAGAAGGCGGACGAAGGCCAGTGAGCCGGATCTGGGTCCGGTCGCCTCTGTCGTGAGTATGCTCCGGATCGAGGCGAGGGCGGTCCTGTCCCCGACCAGCATCAGGCCCGAACGCTCGCCGGCATCGGCGGCCAGGAGCGAGAGGACTCCGCCCTTGCGCCAGGCGTCCTCCATCGCGGGATCGGAGTAGACGAGCTCGTCTCCGGATGACCCGATGGCCAGAACCGGCGTGCCCGACGTGTCGAAGAAGACCATCTGGTCGAGGGCGAGGCGTCCGAAGGTCTCGGGCCGGATCTCCTGTTCCACGAAGGTGCTGTCGAGGCCGAGCAGGAAACGGTGCGGCTTGTCCCATCGCGCCCAGTCGGCATTCGAGTTCTCGAGGCCCTCGATCTCGGTCGAGAGGAGTTCGGCAACCCCTTCGAGGTCCTTCATGGCCTCCTCCCGCTCGAGCCTTTCGAACTCGGGGCGGAAGACGAGATAGGATACGAGTGCCGCGGTCCCGGAGAGCACGAGCAGCGTCCCCCCCAGGAAGACAATCGTCTGGCTGCGGAGCCTCATACGACCGTCTGCCGCCCTTCGATGCGGATACGGGACGGATATACCAACAGGTCAGGCCCCGGACAACACCCCGATCGTCTCCTCGAGGGATTCGGCGGTGGATGTGCCGAAGAGCCTGATCCCCTCGAACCCCTTCATCAGCCCCTGAAGGACGCTTCCGGGGCCGACCTCCACGAAGGTGTCGTAGCCCTGCCCCACCAGACGGCGCATGGACGCGGCCCAGAGCACCGGCGAGGTGACCTGGCCTATCAGGAGCGATCTCGCCTCGGCGCCGGAGCCCGTGAAATCGGCGGTGACGTTGGCCATGACCGGCATGGCGGGATCTCCGAATGGCACGCGGTCCAGGGCCCGTGCGAGGCCCTCTGCGGCCTCCCTCATCAGCGGGGAGTGCCAGGCCCCCGAGACCTTGAGCGGGATCACCCTCCTCACGCCCGAGGCCCGCGCGGCCAGGGAGGCGGCCTCCACCGCGGCCGTCGACCCCGAGAGGACGATCTGCCCCTCGGAATTGATGTTGGCTATACCGATCGGGCCGGAATCCTGCGCGGCGGCCACTGCAGCGTCGGCCATCTCCCGCGTGGCCCCGATCAGGGCGACCATGCCCCCGGGGTAACTGTCGGCGCACTGCTGCATGAGCACGCCCCTGATCCTCGTGAGCGACAGGGCGTCACCGGGCGACAGGACCCCGGCGGCCACGAGGGCCGGGTACTCGCCGAGGCTGTTGCCGGCGGCCGCGGATGCCTCCACTCCGGCCTCCTCGAGCACGGCGAGTATCGCCAGGCTCACCGCGGTGATGGCAGGCTGCACGTTGTCGGTCCTAGTCAGGAGTTCCTCGGGACCTTCGTTCACCAGGGAGAGGAGCCCCGGAGCGGACGCGAGCTCGTCCAGCCGGGCGAGAAGGGATCCGGCCGCAGGGCGCCCGGCCAGGTGGGACGCCATGCCGACGCGCTGGGAGCCCTGTCCCGGGAAGAGGAAAGCTGTCTTCGCCATCTAGTCTCCTTGCTTCTGTCGGACGGCCCGGTCCGGGCGGCATGCCGTCCGGGCCCCCGGGTTCAGGGGGCCTGATCCACGCCCAGGGCCGCCGCCAGCATGCGCGGACGCGGCCAGTCCGGATCGGCCGCCACCGCCCTGTCGATCATCGAGAGGGCCGACGGGAGATCGCCCCTCGCGGCGAATCCCTCCGCCGCCGAAGTGAGGGCCAGCGAGAGCCATCTCGCGCCCATGGCCCCGGAGCAGATCCCGAGAGCCTCCACCGCCTCGGGGAGCCTCCCGGACCAGTACAGCATCTGGGCCTCCCTGACGGGATCCGCAGCGCCCTCGATCGACAGCAGGAAGGCCGCGCACGGAGCTATCGTCGCCTGCGGGTCTGCCGGAACCCTGCGCCTGATGAACTGGCACGGGGCGTGGTCGTCGGTGTTGATCCCCGCACCTTCTACGGCAGCCAGGATGCCGGGTCCCGAGGCGACGGGCATGAGGTACTCCGGCTCCTCCGGGCTGAAGGCGGCTCCCGTGAGGGCCGAAGCCGCCCTCTCATCCCCGAACATCGCTTCGATATCGAGTTCGAGGGGCTCTGTGGAACCCGCGAGGATCGCATGCCGCCCTCCCGCCAGGTGCACCGCCGAGTAGGGGAAGACCGCGCTCCAGGTCGCGAGGATCCTCCTGAGGTCCTCGACGGGGAGCTGGTGAAGGGGGACCCACTGGGCGGCCACGCCCCCGGGAGTGAGATGGGACAGCATCGAACCGTAGAATTCCGAGGTGTAGAGGACCCAGCTGTCCGATGAGCCGGGGTGCGTGGCGTCGCACACGACCAGATCGTAGAGCGAGCGGCTCGCGGCCAGGTAGTTGCGCCCGTCGTCGCCGACAAGCGTGAACCTCGGATCGAGTTCCGGCCTCCCGTTCTCGGAGGCGAACAGTGGAGACGCCTCGACGACCGAGGGACAGATCTCGACGCAGGTCAGGGACTCGACGGGATGGCACAGCAGCGAGCCCGAAGTGATGCCCCCGCCCAGTGCGATGACCAGCACGTCGCGGGCCTCCGGATCGTAGCCCCACGGGAGGTTCCCCAGGAGCAGGAAGGCCTCGAGCGATGCCTGGTCGATGGGCACCTCCTCGACGCCGTTGATCCTGAGGCTCCGATATCCGTCCCAGCTCCGCGAGAACACGCTGACCGTGGCGGCCCTGTCCTCGTCGAAGAATGCCAGCGAGAGGTCCTCCCCGGGTGCGCGCGAACCCGGCGGCGGCAGGAGCAGGGCCGAAGCGGCTGCCGGCAGCACCAGCGCCGAGGCGGCCAGGGCCTGCACTGTTCTTCCCCGAGGCATTGCGGAAGCCCCGATGACAGCGGCCAGAAGAGCCAGGATGCCGGTGCCCGGTGTCGGGCCGGCGGCTTCGAGGAGCAGCAGCGAGGCGAAGAGCGGACCCGCGGCCGCGCCGAGGCAGTTGGCCATCGAAAGGGAACCGACGTCCCTCCCCAGGCGGTCGGGCCGGGCGGCGGCCCTGACCATCAGCGGGAACGTGGCGCCCATGCAGATGGATGCGGGGATCATGGACGCGCAGGCGATGACCGTGCGGAGGAAGCCGGGCTGTCCTGCCAGCAGTGCGGAGGTTTCCTGCTGGAGCGATGCGGCAGCGAGCGGCAGGGCTCCGAGGAGGCCCTCGAGCGCGACGGCGAAACCGAAAAGCCCGTTCGCGTCGCCCGGCAGCCTGCGCCCGATCCAGCTCCCGGCGCCCATCCCCACGAGGGCCGAGGCGCCCATGGCCGAGAATGCGTAGGTGCTGTTCCCGAGTATGAACGTGAGCTGCCGCGACCAGACCGCCTCGAGGGAGAGGGCCAGCAGTCCGCTGGCGGCGTAGAGGACGAGGTGGCGGGCGCGGGGTCCGCCTCCGCCGTTGTCCCTCGCCACCACAGGCATGCTGGGGCCGGCCGACGCGGCCAGGGCCAGCCCGGAGACGAGCATCAGGCCCGAGGACGAGACGAGCGAAGCAGTGGCTCCGAGATGCTCCAGGAGGAGGAATCCGGTCAGGATGCCGCCGGCCGCAGATCCGAGAGTGTTGAGGGCGTAGAGCCCGGCTATGCCGGAGACGGCCCTGCCGTCCTCGGAGAGCCTCGCCATGAGCGGGATTAGCCCGCCGCCGAGGAACGCGGGAGGGATGACGAGGGCGAATGCCACCAGGGCCCTCACCACCGGCATCGGCAGCCCGGATGAGGCCAGGGCGGGATAAGCCCCTGCCGCGGCTCCGGCCAGGAGGGCGGGCATGAGGAATGCCGGAACGCAGGACAGGGCGAGGAGACCAAGCGCCCTCCGGGGGTTCCCGGACCCGTCCCCCGCGCGTCCGAACACGGCCCCGCCGGCGGCGAGGCCTGCCATCACCGCCGAGAGAACGATCATCGAGGAGTCGGCGCTCCCGCCGGCGACGGTCAGGAGCGTCCTGTTCCAGACCACCTCGGCCGACATCAGCGCGAGACCGGTGGAGAAGGCGAAGATCCCCTTCCCGGACCTTCTCATCGTTCGTATCCCGCGGCGCGGTCGGGTCCCGGCCCGGCCGCCCTCATCGCCGGAACACTCCCGTCCCGACTCCTCCTCACTGGTTGTAGCCCAGGGCCCGCACAGGCTCGAGCCTTGCCGCCCTCATCGCGGGGAACACCCCGGCCCCGACGCCCACCATCGCGCTGACGAGCACTGCCACTACCACGCTCCAGGCTTCGAGCCCGGCGGGGATGGGGGTCAGGGCCGAGACGCCCAGCGCGAGGAGAGAGCCGGCCATGATGCCGAGGATCCCTCCGACCAGCCCGAGTATGACGGATTCGGTCAGGAACTGGATCAGGATCTGTGCGCTCTTCGCACCAAGGGCCTTGCGGAGGCCGATCTCCCGGGTCCGCTCGGTGACGCTCACCAGCATGATGTTGGCTATGCCGATGGAGCCCACGATCAGCGCGATGGCGGAAATGGCCAGCATCGCGGCATAGATTCCTGCGGAGATGTTGGCGTAGGTCTCCAGGAGCTGGTCGGCCGTGACGAGCTCGAAATCGTTGTCCTCGTCGAGGGAGAGCCCGCGGAGGCGCCTCATGCAGGCCTCGATGCGCTCGAGCATCCTGTCCATGTCGGCCCCGGATTCGATCTCGACCGCGAGCGACAGATGGTCACGGGGGTCGGCCCAGTTCCCGAACACGGTGTACGGTATGAAGATGATATTGTCGCGGGTCTCGCCCATCACCTCGCCGAAGCTCTCCATCACGCCCAGGACGGCCATGCGCCTGCCCCCGACGTCCATGATCGACCCGGTGGGATCCGCGGAGCCGTAGATCCGCTCGGCCACGTCGGCCCCGAGCACGCAGACGTCACGGCGGGAGTCGACCTCGTATTCCGTGAAGAACCTGCCCATGACGGTGCTCTTGTGGCTGACCAGCGGATAGTCCTGGGTGGTACCGGTCAGGGCTACGGCTATCTCCATGCCGTCCGGAGCCTTGAGCAGGATGAAATAGTCGGTCTCCGGAACTGCGGCGGCGACCCCCTCGAGCTGCATGAGCGCTTCCACGTCCTCGAACCTGAAGTCCTGCCTGCGCCAGTACTCCCTCGAGCCGCCCATCATGACGCCCGGCGTCTTCTGGATGTAGACAGTGCTCGCCCCGAGCCCGCCCAGGGCTTCGGTGACCTGCCTGTTCAGCCCCTGCACGAGGCTGGCCACCCCTGTCACCGTCATTACCCCGATGACGATGCCCGTCGTGGTCAGCACGCTGCGCATCCTGTTGGCCCAGAGCGTGCGCAGCGCGGATACGACGTTCTCCATCTCGAGCTTGAGCGCGGTCTGGAAGCGGTATGCGCGCCTATTCATACCTGAGGGCCTCCACCGGATCGAGCCCGGCGGCCTTCCAGGACGGATAGATGCCGAAGACTAGACCGACTCCCGAGGAGAACGCTATGGCGAGCAGCGCGGCGAACGGGCTCGCAGACGCAGGTACGGGCGTCAGAGCGTCCGCGGCGGTGACGATCGCGAATCCCGCCAGGAGGCCGAGCACCCCGCCGATGAGGGAGATGACCACCGACTCGACGAGGAACTGACTCACGATGTCGCCCCTGGTGGCGCCGAGCGCCCGCCGGGTCCCGATCTCGCGGGTGCGTTCGGTTACGCTGACGAGCATGATGTTCATGATGCCTATCCCGCCCACGAGGAGCGAGATTGCTGCTATCCCTATGGTCACTATGGCCGCGCCGCCCATTATCTGATTCATCGAATCGAGCATGGCCTGCTGGTTCGTGATGTAAAAGTTGTCCTCCCCGTCCCAGGGGATGCCCCTGAGCCTCCTGAGGATCTGCCTGGCCTCCTCCTGGCTCTCCTCCTGGGAGACATCGGCCCTGGGAAGGACCGCTATCTCGACGTCACGGCCCGGGGTGGCGAAAAGGCTCACGAACGTGGAGAAGGGGATGGCGGCGTAGTCGTCGAGGGCCTGGCCGAAAATGCTCCCCAGTGGCTCGGCTATGCCGATCACGGTGAACCGCTCGCCGCCTATCGAGACGTCTGAACCTATCAGGGACGGGGGCGTCCCGAGCGAGTCGGCCAGGGAGGAGCCGAGGATGCAGACCCTGGCCCGGTTCCCGTCTTCCGCCTCGGTGAAGAACCGGCCCGTCGCGATCGTGGTCCCACCGACGTCGAGCTCGGTGGGGGCGAGGCCCCTGATCCATATCCCCTCGGCGGTCCGCCCGCCGTTGGACACGGAACGGGACGTACCAACCCTCCAGGTCACGCCCTCGGCGGTAGTCATCATCTCCGAGAGCCGCTCGGCATCGTCCGCGGTCAGGCGCGGCCAGGTCCTCGACCGGAGCCATGACTCCATGTCGTCGAAACCGCTGTTGAAGCGGCTGATCTCGAAGACGCGGGCGCCCACGACGGTGTCGAACTGCTCGCCGACGTAGTTCGAGAGCCCCGTGACCAGGCCCACCAGCGACACGACCGACGTTACGCCGACCATGACGCCGAGCGACGTCAGGGCGCTGCGCAGCCTGTTGTTCCGGAGCGAGCCCAGAGCGCTCGCTGCCGCCTCGGGTAGCATCATGCCCGCCATGTCAGCTGCGCGTATCGCTCTCTATGAGGCCGTCCTTGATGCGCACCACCCTGCCGGCCTCCCTGGCGATCTCGGGGTCGTGGGTTACGAGGAGGATCGTGTTGCCCTCGGAATGGATGCTGTGGAACATCTCCATGATGACGCGCCCGGTCCTGCTGTCCAGGTTGCCCGTCGGCTCGTCGGCGAGGAGAAGGGCGGGGCGCGTCACGAGGGCCCGCGCTATCGCCACCCTCTGCCTCTCGCCTCCGGAGAGCTGGTTCGGCCTGTGTCCGGCCCTGGACGCGAGCCCCACCTTTTCGAGCATCGCCATGGCCCTCTCGCGCCTCTCGCGCGACTGCACCCTCGCGTACACCAGGGGCAGCTCCACGTTCTGCAGGGCCGACGAGCGGGGCAGCAGGTTGAAGGTCTGGAACACGAAGCCGATGAACCTGTTCCTGACTTCGGCCAGGTCGCCGTCTTCCATCGAGTCCACCGAGCGGTCCATGAGGCTGAAGGTCCCGGAGGTGGGCCTGTCCAGGCAGCCCACGATGTTGAGGAGGGTGCTCTTGCCCGATCCCGAGGCCCCCATGATGCACGAGAACTCGCCCGGGTCGATCCGCAGGTCGACGCCCCGGAGCGCCTCTACCTCGACCTCCCCCATCCGGTAGGACTTCCTGATCCCCCTGGCATCAACGACGGCGGGGCCGGCCACCCTGGCTCTCCGTTCTGATCCTCTCCCCGTCGGCCAGGTCGCGCAGGGCCTCCACCGGCCCGGATACGACGCTGTCGCCGGCGGATATGCCGAGGACCTCGATGTCCATCGCTCCGGAAACGCCGGTGACGACGGGTACTACTTCCACCACGCCGCCCGAAATCCTCAGCACGGCGTCCATCTCGGCCGTGCTGTCGGCGGGGTCGGGCCTGGGGACCACGCACTGCACAGGGACGAAGACGCAGTCGCCGGAGGTGGCGGTGATGATGTCGACGGACGCGGACATCCCGGAACGCAGCCTGGGATCACCGCCGTCGAGCTCGATGGTGACCTCGTACTCGGCCACCTCGCCGGCCATGACCGAGGTCTCGTTCTCGGCGGCGAGCCCGACGCTCGTGACCGTGCCCGCGAAAACGGTATCCTGGAGCGCATCGAGCGTGACCTCGGCGGGCATGCCCTGCCCGACGCTCACGACTTCGCTCTCCACCATCGTCACCCGGACTACGAAGCGCGACATGTCCTCGATCTTGAGCAGGACCGTCCCGGGGTTGTTCATGGTCCCGACCACGGCCATCTCGCCCTCTTCGACATTGAGGGCCGTGACCACGCCGTCGATGGGCGACGAGTACGAAGTCTTCTCGAGAGTCTCCGAGGCGCTCTCGCGGGCCGCACAGGCCTGCTGGAGCCTTGCCTGCGCGGTCTGCCTGGCCTCCAGCGCCTGCATTATCTCCTCGTCGCTGGCCAGCCCGGCTTCACCCAGCGCGAGCATCCTCTCGTACTGCCTCGCGGCCTGGTCGCGTGTGATGTCCGCCGCGTAGACCGCAGCCGAGGCATCGTTCACCGCAGTGACGGCGCTGCTCTGGTCGAGCGTCAGGAGGATCTGCCCGACTCTGACGGTGTCGCCCTCGCTCACGTAGATGCTGTCGATGATGCCCATCTGCTCGGCGCTTATCTCGACGCGCGAGACGCCCTCGAGCCAGCCGCTGCCGCTGGCCTTCTCCTCTAGGCTGCCGCTGTCCGCCACGGCGACCATGACGGGCGTGCCGCCGCCCTTCGGCCTCGCGACGATGGAGATCACGACCGCCAGCACCACTATGCCGGCGATAATCCAGATCGCTCTCCTGGGTCTCTTCCTTTCGGCCATCATCACTCTCCGAGCCTCGGGCTCCTGCCGAGGAGCACCCAGTAATCGACCTCAGCGACGAGGCAAGAAGTCCTCGCCGTCACGAGACCCGCCTCCGCCTGGGAAAGGGCGGCCTGCGCGTCGAGCAGGTCGGTGACAGCCATGTCGCCCAGCTCGTAGCTGAGCTGCGACAGGTCCATCCTGCGCCTGGCGTATTCCAGCGTCATCTCCGCGAGATCGAGATTGTCCGAGGAGGCCAGGAGGTTGTCGTAGGCCGCCCTGACGGACGCGGCTACATCGTCCTCGGCCGACCTGACCTCGGCTTCGGAAGAAAGGCGCCCGGCGCTCGCCGACTGGATGCGGCTCTCCCTCAGCCAGCCGTCGAAGATGGACCACGACAGGTTCAGGCCCACGCTCCAGGAGTCGTTCATGTGGGCGTCCCCGGGTTCGAATTCGTCGTCGCTCCAGCCCCAGGACGCGCTCGCGCCGAGGGAGGGCCAGTAGGCTCTGCGGGCCGAGCTCAGGTCGATCTCGGAGGACTCGAGGGAGAGCCTGGCGGCGTGGAGGTCGGGATTGTCGGAGTAATCGGATGGAAGGCCGAGGATGGCGTCACGGGAGAGAGGAGTCAGCACTGCCGCCGTATCGACCGTGAACGTGGTGTCGCCCGAGAGCCCCGACACCCTTCTCAGCTCGGTCAGGGACTGCGTCATGGACTGTTCGCTCCTGAGGAGGGCCAGTCTGTCGGAGGATTCCTGCATGCGGGCCTCCAGAAGCTCGAGTTCGCGGGCCGCACCAAGCTCGTAGAGCATCTCGATCCTGCTCAGGATCGCCCCGCTGCGCTCCAGGGCGGCGCGCGAGGACTGCACGAGCATCAGCGAACCCACCGTCTCGTAGTAGGCCGCCGCTACCGACCTCTGGAGCAGGAGCACGGCGGATTCGAGCCGGTATGCCGCCTGTTCCCTTCCCAGAGATGCGGAGTGCAGTTCGAGCCAGCTCGAACCGCCCGAACGCAGTATCTCCTGGCTGAGGGTCAGCCCGGCCGTGAAGCGGTCCGATTCCGTCTCCAGGACACCGGCCGGCTCGATCTCCGTCGACGACCAGTTGTGCCCCGCGGATGCGCTGAAGACGAGCTGCGGCAGCAGGGCCGCCCTGGTGCCCGAATAGGCCGCGCCGGCCTGTTCGACCGCCGCTTCCGCCCGGACCACGTCACCCGAGCCGTCCAGGGCCATGGACACCCAGCCGGCAAGGTCCACCGGCCTGCCGGCGAGTGCGCCGGCCGAGGCCAGCATTATAAGGATAGGGTTCATCTGTCCTCCATGACCGGCTCCCCCTCGGCGCACGGGGCGGGGGGTCCGCCGGCGCCTTCCTCCGGAGCCAGGCTGTATCCATACCGTTCTGCGGTGAAGAAGACGTTTCGCTCATGTAATGAAACGTTACGCGCGCTCATGGGAATTGTTCCAGCATCCTATCCCCCCAGGAAGACAGGTGACGAGAATAGGACCAGGCCGAAGAGATAGATGCCAGATGCCGTCGACAGCCCGTTGCGCGGCGGCCTGCCCGTGGCGGAGGCCATCCCCAGCCCCCAGAGAACGACGGCGGCCGCGGCAGCGGGGTTACACCCGGACAGGATCAGGCCTGCGAAGACGGACAGCCTGCCCGACGGGGCCGGGGGTCCTGCGAGAAGCATCTCGGGCCTCGTCAGGAGGACCGCATCCGGGGCGGCGTGCTCCAGGGCGTTCGTGAGCGCCCAGACGATCGTGAATCCGGCCTGGGCGAGAACCGCGGCCCTGAGATGGGCCGTGTAACGGTCACGGGCGCCCCAGGCCCTGTAGACGGCGAAGGCCGAGGACGCAGCCAGAACCGCCATGACGGCGCGCTCCAGCAGCAGGGACCCGGGCAGGAGTACCGGCACCCCGAGACGCGCCTCCTCCATGCCGGCGGCCGCAGCGCTGTCCGCCTGCGCGGGGGTCATTCCCTCCAGGAGGGCCTGATGCCTGACCTCCTCGCCCAGCTCTGCGACCGCGGGGCCGAGGTCGACGTACAGGAGAGGGGAGGCGCAGGCGAGGACGGCCACGAGCAGAGACGCCGCCATCGCGCATGCGGCTGCGGCGGGATCGCCCAGGAGGCGGCCCGTCCTGCCGGGCGCGAAGAACTGGGTGAACGGAGCCAGGGCTCCGGCGGCGGCGGACTTCACACCCCGGCCCCTCCGGCGACGAGCCTGTAGAGTTCGAGATATGAGGGGACCCTGGCCTTCCAGGAGTTGTCGATCCTCATCGCCCTCCTCTGCAGGGCCCGCCACGCCCTGGGATCGGCGGCTGCTGCTGCTGCCCTGCCCACCGCCTCCCTGAGCGCTTCGGGCTCGGCGCTGTCGAAGACGAAGCCGCAACCGCCCCCGGAGACGTCGGGCACGGTGTCCGCCAGCCCGCCGGTCCTGCGGACGACGGGTACCGCTCCGTATCTCATCGCTATCATCTGCGAGAGGCCGCAGGGTTCGAACCTGCTGGGCATGAGGAAGATGTCCGATCCGGCGTAGATGCGCCGCGACAGCGGGTCGTCGTATCCCCGCTTGAAGAAGACGCGGCCGGGGAAACGCCAGGATGCCGAGGCGAGGGGCCCCTCTATCCAGGGCTCGCCCGTTCCGAGGACGGCCAGCACGAGCCTCCCGTCGGCGATGAGCCTCTCCAGGGCGGGAAGCACGAGGTCGAGCCCCTTCTGCCAGGTCAGCCGCGACACGACGCCGGCCAGCAGAGCCCCGGCGGGGATCTCGAGACCGCACTCGGAGGCGAGGGCCTGCCTGCAACCGCCGCGCCTGCGCAGGCTGTCGGAGGTGAACCACGGGCTGATCGAGGGATCGTCCTCGGGCCCCCAGAGGTCGCAGTCTATGCCGTTGAGGATCCCCCTGAGACCTCCGTCCGACATCCTCGCCAGCAGGAGCCCGTCCATGCCGGCTCCGCCCTCGCTGGTCGTCACCTCCGCGGCATAGGTCGGGCTCACGGTGGTGACCGCATCGGCAAAGAGGATGGCACCCTTCATGAAGCTGAACCCGCCGTGGTACTCGAGGCCGTCGATGCCGCGGTACTCCTCCGGGAGGCCCGTCACAGGGTACTGGTCCATGGGGAAGGTGCCCTGGAAGGCGAGATTATGGATCGTGAAGACGGTCGGGGGGCCGCCCGAGAGCCTGCTCATGGCCGGCAGGAGGCCGGTATGCCAGTCGTGGCAGTGGATCACGTCGAAGCCGCCCAGCCGGGAAGCGGCTTCCAGCACGGCGCCGCAGAAGAACGAGAACCTGGCGGCGTTGTCCTGATAGGGTTCCGATTCCGAGGGGCCGTAGAGCCCGGGCCTGTTGAAGAACTCGTTGCTCGCCACGAAGTAGACGGGACATCCCGTACCGGGGATCTCGCTCCTGCCGAGGCCGAACTCCATCCCGCCGGGAGTCCTGAACGGGCCGTCGAGCCATTCGAGATCGATGCCGTCCTGCCTGTGGAGGGGCGTGACCACCGCAGCGTCGTGACCTGCGGCGCGGAGCGCGGACGGGAGAGAGGAGGCCACGCTCGCGAGGCCGCCTGTCATCGAGAACGGATGAACCTCGGAAGCTGCGTGGAGTATCCTCATCGTCCGGCATCCCTCCCGCTTCTGAGACGTCCGGCCGCCCACACCGCCAGGGCCGCCGCCGCGGCGATCCAGACCACGGTCTCGTAGCGCCTCATCAGGTTCTCCAGGGCTGTAAGGTTGTAGCCGAGCTCCATTCCTGCAACGGCCATCAGAACATACCACAAAAGGGCGCTGGCCCCCCCGAAGAGCATCGCCCGGCCCGCTCCGACGCCGGAGTAGCCGGCAACCACTACAAGCAGGGACCGTATGCCGGGAAGGAACCGGCTTGCGGCGAGTATCGGCGCGGCATGCCTCTCGACGAGGCGCTCGGCCTTCCCGAGCCTTGCTTCGCCCGCCCGGGATGCGAGGAACGCCCTTATCCTGCTCCGGCCGATCCTGGTTCCCGCGAGGATCAGGAGGATCGACGCCGAGAAGCATCCTGCGAATCCGCAGGCTGCAGGCAGCGCCACCCGCCCGGCCCACCCGGCGGAACCCGCCGCCCATCCCGACAGCAGCACGAAGAGCACGTCGCCGGGAAAGGGCGGGAACAGGGTTTCGACGAATGCCGTGGCGCTCATGGCGGGATAGACCCAGGGTCCCGGCTGGTGAGCCTGGAGCCAGGCCAGCACGGCTGATATCACCCCCGCACGACCCGCCTGGAGATCTCCACGAGCGCCAGTGCACCCAGGCCCTCGCCGCGGCCCAGGGCCCCGAGAGTGTTGGTCGTGGTCCCCTTGATCCAGACCGCGTCCGTCGGGAGCCCGAGCGCCCGGGCAAGCTCCAGCCTGAGCTCCTCCCTCACCAGGGAGATCCTGGGCCTCTCGCCGATGATCGTCAGGTCGAGCGACTCGACCCGCCAGCCCTCACCGGCCGCCCTGCCGGTCACCTCGCGCAGGAGGACCGAGCTGTCGGCCCCCTCGAAGGCGGGGTCAGAAGGGGGGAAGAGCGTGCCGATGTCGCCCAGCCTCGACGCGGAGAGGATCGCATCCATCACGGCATGCAGCGCGGCATCGCCGTCGGAGTGTCCGCTGAGCCCGCCCCGATCGTCCAGCCTGCATCCGCAGAGGACGAGCGGCCTGGATTCGTCGAAGGGATGGAAGTCGAGCCCGATGCCCGTCCTGCTCCCGCATCCCTGCGAGAGCGCCCGCACGAGTTCCATGTCCATCGGCGTGGTGATCTTGATGTTGGTCTCCTCGCCCTCGACCCGTGCGACGCGCGCCCCGGAAGCCTCCACGGCCTGCGCCTCGTCGGTGAAGTCGCCCCCCGACTCCAGCGCGGCCTCCAGGAGCCCCCTCTCGAAGCCCTGGGGGGTCTGGCTCCTCATGATCCCGGTCCTGTCTACGGTGGCCTCGATCAGCCCCCCCGACACCTTCTTCAGGGTGTCGGTGACCGGGACTGCGGGCACGGCGGCCCCGGATTCGAGACATGCCGCCATGACCCGCCTGAAGAGGGCCCTGGAGGCGAGGGGCCTTGCGGCATCATGGACCAGCAGGTGCGTGCAGTCACCGAGGGCCGCCAGCCCGCTGGCCGCCGAATCGCGCCTCCTGGCACCCCCTGCCGCGACGGTCACTCCCCGGGGCAGGTCGTCGCCCGCGAGACCGGGCGGGAGGACTACGCAGACATCCTCGATGCCGCCGGCGGACATCGCCGTCTCGATGCTCCAGTGAAGGACCGGCCTGCCTCCGAGGGGGAGGAACTGCTTCGGGACCCCGCCTCCGAACCTGTCGCTCCTGCCGGCGGCAACGATGATGCAGCCCCAGCGGGGCCGTTCAGTCGGCTTCATCGTCTCCGGTCCCGGCCGCGGCCGGTTCCGGCACGGATTCGCGGAGATCCTCCTCGGGCTGGGATGCTATCCTCGAGAACACCATGGTGCCGCCGGAGGCCCTGAACGTGGTGTGCGCAACCGCCTCCACCATCTTGCCCAGGAACTCCTCGCCGTCCTCGACGACGATCATCGTGCCGTCGTTGAGGTAGCCCACCGCCTGCCCCTGGTTCCGCCCTCGGCGGACCGGCTTTACGTGTACCCTCTCGCCCGGGAGCACCACGGCCCGGGCAGCGGCGCCCACCTCGTCGAGCCTGATCACCTTGTTCCCCTCGCGGGCCGCGGTGTCGAGCATGGTGACCTCGCTGCTGACGAGAGAGGCATGCTCCCTGCGGAGCCAGTCGAGGATGCGGAAGGTCTCCTTCTCTGGAGCCCCGAAGTCCCGGTACTCGACGCCGCCGGATTTGCCGGCGGCCTCCTCGAGCCTCTCCAGCGTCTCCAGACCCCGCCTCGCCCTGCCTCTCTGGACCATGTCCTTGGACTTCATCAGGGCTTCGAGGGCCGGCTTCACGGATGCGGGCACCACGAACGGCCCGGACAGCAGGCCCACGAGCACCAGATCGGCCACCCTGCCGTCTATGATCGAGGACATGTCGACGAGCGTCGCCGTTGCCCTGGCTGCATGGGAAGGAGCGACTGTCTCCCTTCCCGGGACGCCCTGAGCCCTCGGCACCTTCGCGAAGGCCACCTGGGCGAAGGCATAGCCCAGGGCTAGCGGGACGAGGAGGAAGGGGTCCACTCCGCCGACTGCGCCGAGCCTTACGTTGCCCAGCCTCAGCAGGAGCATGACCAGGAGCCCCAGCCCTATCCCCGTGGCGGCGCCGACTAGCATGTAGACGGCGTCGACCATGGGCAGCCTGACGAACCTGGTTTCGATGATTATCGCCAGGGTGCCGACGGCGAGCCCGAGGAGGAGCCCCAGATGCCAGTCGCTGGTCGACGCCGAGACACCGACGATGCAGAGAACGAGCAGCAGGAGGAGCCTGGGGCCCCACCCTTCGGTCTTGATGGCTTTCATGAGTCCGCTTCCCCTCCGCGGCGCCCCCGAGGTGCAAGAATGTCCTCGATGCAGCCGCACAATGTCGAATGCCCTCTGAGGGCCCCGTCCTCCTCGACGCAGTCGTCACTGCACGCTGCGAAGAGGTTGAATCCCAGAGTCCTGGCCTCCCTCAGCCGCCTGTCGAAGCCAGAAACGGGGCGGAGTTCCCCGCCCAGCCCCACCTCGGCGGCAACGGCCAGCCCGGCCGGGAGCGATCTCTCGAGCCTGCTCGAGGCCACGGCGAGGCATATCGCCAGATCGGCCCCGGGGTCTGCGAGAGTGGCGCCTCCCGCGACGTTCACGTACACGTCCTGCGCTCCGAGTTCCAGGCCGCAGCGCTTCTCGAGCACGGCGAGGAGCATGGGAAGGCGCCTGGAATCGATGCCGTTGGCGCTTCTCTGCGGGAATCCGTACCTGGTCGGAGAGGTCAGCGCCTGGATCTCGACCAGGAAGGGCCTGGTGCCCTCCATGACGGTGCACACCACGCTCCCCGGGAGGTCTTCGAGCCTCCTGCCGAGGAAGAAGGCGGAGGCTTCGGCGATGCCGGTCAGGCCGTGCTGCGTCATCTCGAAGATCCCCAGCTCGTTGGATGGCCCGAACCGGTTCTTGAGCGCCCTCAGGAGCCTGTGTGAACGGTTCGAGTCGCCCTCGAAGCTCATTACGGTGTCCACGAGGTGCTCCAGCACCCTGGGTCCGGCCAGGGTCCCGTCCTTCGTGACGTGTCCGACAAGGAGGCTGGTCCTGCCTCCGGGCTTCGTCAGCCTCATGAGCTCCGAGGCGCAGTGCCGCACCTGCGCCACCGATCCCGGGCCGCTCGACAGGGCTTCGGAATACACCGTCTGTATCGAGTCGACCACGAGTATGCCGGCTTCCGTCCTCCCGAGCGCGTCTTCTATGTCCTCGAGCCTGGTGGCCGGGAGGACGAGCACGCTGCTCCCCGTGCACCCGATCCGCCTTGCCCGGTTCGCCACCTGCCCGGGCGACTCCTCGGCGGTGGCGTAGAGCACAGTCTCCCCGGCGGCCGCCAGGAAATGCGAGAGCTGGAGCATCAGCGTGCTCTTGCCTATGCCCGGCTCGCCCCCGAGCAGGGCCATGGAACCCCTGAACAGCCCGCCTCCGAGGACCCTGTCCAACTCGGGTATCCCCGTGGGGATCCTCTCTCCGTCGCCGGCCGGGATGTCGTCGATCAGGACCGCCTCGGCCTTCCCGCCCGATCCGCCCCCGGGTCTGCCGGCACCCTCCTGTACCGGCTCCTCCACGATCGTGTTCCAGGAGCCGCAGGCTTCGCACCTGCCGCTCCAGGAGGGGCTGCCGTTCCCGCACTGACTGCAGAAGAAGGCTGTCCTGCGGCGTGGTTTCAAGCTAGTCCCGCGCCATCTCCAGGAACCTCCCCAGCTCGGTCTGGAAGACCATGTCGATCTCGCCCCTGGGGCCGTTCCTCTGCTTGCCGATCACGAGCTTGACCGAGCGGTCACGGGGGTAGCTCCTGTCGGCATACGCCTCCTCGCCGCCTTCCTCGTGCAGGAAGATGACGAGGTCGGCATCCTGCTCGATGGCACCGCTCTCCCTCAGATCGCTGAGCCTCGGGAGCCGGGCGGGGCCTTCGTGCGAGACCGCCCGCCTGGAGAGCTGGGAAAGGGCGATCACCGGAACGTCGAGATCCTTGGCGAGCGCCTTCAGGTCGCCGGAAATCCTGGCTATCTCCTGCTGTCTGTTCTCCTCTCCGCCAACCCCTCTCATGAGCTGGAGATAGTCGACGAAGACGGCGGAAAGGCCGAACCTCTTGCGCAGCCTCCTCGCGCTGGCGCGGAGCTCGAGCGAGGTGATGCCGGCCCGCTCGTTGACGAACATGGGCAGCGAGGAGAGCCAGTCGCAGGCATTGGTGAAGTCGAGCATGGCCTGGCTGGACATGTTCCCGCCCTTCCACACGTCCATCCCGACCTTGGATTCGGAGGACAGGATCCTCTTGATCAGTTCGCGCCCGGCCATCTCGAGGCTGAAGAAGCAGACCGCACCGCCGCGTGGCCGGTCTGTGCCGTCGCTCTGACGATCGGTGTCGCTGCTCTGCCTTGCGATGTTGAGGGCCATGTTGATCGCGAGGGTCGTCTTCCCGACGGACGGCCTCGCCGCGATGATCACCAGCTCGCCGCCGTGGAGGCCGGTGGTCATCCAGTCGAGCCTGTCGAAGCCCGTGCTGAGCCCCGTTATGTGGGTATCGGACTGGCTTACCCTCTCGAACTCCCTCATGCCCACCCCGACCAGCTCCTCCATGGAGAGGAAGTCCTGGTCGGCCGTCTTCTCTGCGATGTCGAACACCCTCTTCTCGGCCCTGTCTATGATCTCGGCCGCGATGAGGGTGCCTTCGGTTATCTCGCGGATGGTCTCCCGGCTGGCGGCCCCCAGGCGCCTGAGCATCGACTTCTCGCGGACTATCTCGGCATACTGCCTGACGCTCGCCAGGATGGGGATGTCGTCGGCCAGGCCCGTCAGGTAGTCTATCCCGCCGGAGAGCTCGAGCCACTTCTGCCTCTCCAGCTCCTCGGCGACGGTCACCAGATCGATGTAGCGGTTCCTGGAGTCCAGGGACATGCACGCCCTGTAGACGTACGAATGCCTTGCGTCGTGGAAGTCCTCGGGGGTGAGCAGGCCGAAGACCTCGACGGCTATCTCGGGGTCGGTCATCACACCGGCCAGTACGCCCCGCTCTGCGTCGACGCTCCTGGGAGCGGCGGAATCCGGATCAACCCGCATCTATGCCCGTCCTCCTGGGAAGGCCGGCTTCGTCCATCAGCCGGCGGAGCTTCTTCATGTCGTCCCACACCGGCCTCTTGAGGGCTTCCGTGCGGAGCAGCGCCGCAGGATGGTACGTGACTACCACGGGGATCCCGCGATAGTCGTGCACGGCAGCCCGGGCCTGGCCCAGGGGGCACTTCAATCCCAGCAGCCTCGCCATCGCGGTGGCCCCCAGGGCTAGGATAACCCCGGGTCCTATGGCTTCGATCTGGGCGTCGAGCACCCATGCGCAGGCGTCCGCCTCGTCCTGGGAGGGCACCCTGTTGGCCGGGGGCCTGCATTTGACCACGTTTGCTATGTAGCAGCACTCCCTGTCCAGCCCCACCGAGGCCAGTATCCTGTCGAGGAGCTGCCCGGCCCTGCCGACGAAGGGCCTGCCGGTCTCGTCCTCGCTGGCCCCCGGGCCTTCGCCGACGACGAGCACGCCCGAGCAGGGGTTCCCCTCGCCGAAGACGATGCTGTTCCTGGTCTTCGACAGCCGGCAGGCCTCGCAGGAGCCCAGCCTTTCGCGGACCCCGGCCATGCCGTCGAGAGCGGAGGGACCATTCTCGACCGCTGTCCGCCCGCTGCCGCGGACGGGGGCGGGGGTGTCGCCGCCGGCGGCTTTCGCCGGGCCGTTCGCCGGGTCCCAGCCGGAAGGCCTCCTGCCAGCCGGGAGATGGACGGTCTCGATGCCGAAGCTGCCTATGGCGGCCCAGAGCGGGTCCACCTCAGGCTCCGCGCCCGCCGGGGACGGGCAGCGAGGAGACTATCGACTCGGCGACGAAGCGCTTGGATCCCTGCGGGATGTCCACGGCTCCCCCGCCCTCGAGCAGGAGCACGCCGGAGTTCGCATCGGCGTCCATCCCGCTGCCTTCGATCCCGCCTGCATTCACGAACGACGCGAAGGCCCCCTTGGCCTCCATCTTCCTTCTGGCGCGCGAAAGGGCCTGCACCCGCTCTCCGAACTCGAGGCTGAAGGAGAGAAGGGGGCAGAGCCCGGACACCGACGCCGAGACATCCTCCACCTCTTCGAGCTGGAGCTGGACCCCCCCGCCGCGGGGCATCTTCCCCGGGACCCTGCGGGTGGGCCTGAAGTCCGCCACCGCCGCGGGCATGGCGAGGATGTCGTGGGATCGAGCCAGCCTCCCCAGGAGGCCGGCCAGATCCCTCGAGTCCGTGAAGCGCTCGAGAGCGACCGCCCTGGGCGGCACGGCCCGGCACGGACCCAGGAGAAGCGTCACCGCGGCTCCGGCCGCCCGGAACGCGGATGCGAGCTCGCAGCCCATCACGCCGCTGGAGCGATTCGAGATGAACCTGACCTCGTCGATGTACTCGCGCGTCGGGCCCGTGGCGATCAGGACCCGCCTCCCGCGCCACTCCTCACGTTGAGAACCCCGGATGAGCGGCGAGAACCCGGCGGGTCGGGGATAGTCGCATGCACTGATCCTGGCCGACTCCGCCTCCACGATGGCGAACAGCCTCGCGGCAGCCGCCTCGAGGTCCGAGTTGACGATCAGGTAGTCGAAGGCGCCGGCCCAGCGCATCTCGGAGGCGGCTGCATCGATCCGGCCCTCGAGGAGATCCCCCGACTCCGTCCCCCTGCCGCGCAGCCTCCCTTCGAGGACCTCCAGGGAGGGAGGCGCCACGAACACCAGCACGGCGCCGGGGACGGCCCGGCGGACGTTCCTCGCACCGACGACGTCTATGTCGAGGACGACGGACCGGCCTGCGGCCAGCCGTTCGCCCACCCAGTCCCTCGAGGTGCCGTAGCGGCGCCCGTGGACCCCGGCCCACTCGAGGAAGTACCCGCACCGGACGAGCTCGTCGAAGCGGTCGTCGGACACGAAGAAATAGTCGGTGCCGTCACGCTCCTCCCCCCTCGGGGGCCTGGTAGTGGTGCTGACCGAGAACTCGAAGCCGGGGACCTCCTCCACCAGCCTCCTGGCGAGGGTGGTCTTGCCTGCGCCGGACGGGCCGGCCAGGACCACCAGCATGCCGGCGTCACTCGACATTGGCGATCTGCTCCCGGAGCGTGGACAGTTCGTTCTTCATCTCCACGACGATCATGGTGCCCTCGGGTGTTTCGAGCTTGGATCCGAGGGTGTTGATCTCGCGCTGCAGCTCCTGCAGGAGGAACCCGAGCCGGCGGCCCGCGTCGGGCTCGTCCGAAGACGCGAGCGCAAGCGAACTGGAGATGTGGCACTCGAGCCTCTCGAGCTCCTCGCCGACATCCAGCCTGTCGGCCAGTATTGCCAGTTCCTGGAGCATGCGCTGTTCGTCCACCCCTGCGCCGTCGAGAAGCCTGCGCACCCTCTCCCTCATCCTCTCGAAAGCCGCGGGGACCGACTCCTGCTGAAGGCCGGCCACCTTCGAGGCCAGATCCCTCATCCTCACGAGCCTGGCGGATAGAAGGGCCGCGAGGGCCGCACCCTCCGCCCTTCGCGACTCGGCGAGGCTGTCCAGGCAGGCTCTCACGCAGTCCATGACTGCCGGACCCTCCGGCGGATCCACCTCCCAGGCGGGCCTCGCGACACCGGGCATCCTCAGGAGGTCGGCACCGGTGATGCCGGCGGGGATGCCGAACTCGCCGGCCAGCAGCGAGGCTGCCTTCGCGAATTCTCCGGCGCGGGCGACATCCACGGGAGGGGGGGCCGATGCGCCGGCCGGGACTCCGAGAGTCAGCCTGAGCTCGATCCTTCCGCGGGAGAACCTCCACCTCACCTCTTCGCGGACATCCTGTTCGAGGGCCGCGAGCTGTTCCGGCAGGCTGACGAGTATGTTGAGACCCTTCTGATTCACGCTCCGCGCCTCGGCGGAGAGTCTGGCCGGACCGGCATCCGCGCCGGCCCTGCCGAATCCCGTCATAGATTCCAGGGGTCACCTCCAGTGAAGGGCCAGTCGGTATATTCTACCCGATTCACGGGAGAGGATGGTACAGTCTGGACGGTGTGTTCTACGCGGTGGTGGCCGGGAGGCTCGATGAGCTCCTTTCGGGCGCCGGGACGGCGTCTGCCGGCGCAGGCCGCGACGGCCGGGTGGTGCTGAGGCTCTCGGGGGGAAGGGGCCGCCTGGTCCTGTCCGCCTCACCGGAGAACCAGAGCGTCTCGATCGAACCGGACTCGCAGGCGGACGGAACGGAACCGTGGGACTCCCTTCTCTCGGGATGCGTTCTGACGGGCGTATCGCAGCACGGCTCCGACAGGCTCCTCCTCTTCCGCCTGAAGAAGGAGAAGGCCTACAGGTCCTCGGCCTTGACCCTCAGGTTCGAGGCGGCCGGCAGGAATGCGAATGTCGTACTCACACGCGACGGCGACGACCGGATACTGGCCTGCACCAGGATCGTCACCAGGACGATGAGCAGGTTCCGCACGATAGCTCCGGGGGGGATCTACGCGCCTCCGCCCCCTTCGGGGCTCCCGCCCTCGGAATGGGGCTCGCGCGAGGCGGCTGCGGTCCTCTCCGGCGCGACCTCGCCCCGGCCGATATACACGCTCCTTGAGGGCGTCGGGCCGCAGACCGCCTCGGCCATGCTGGCCGAGGCCTACGCAGCGGGAACCGACCCCGCAGGGGTCGCGGAGATCCTCGCGGAGGCCCTGACGAACCGGAGCTTCAAGCCATGGAAGGGCCCCTGGGGGCCCATGCCCGTGCCGCTGGGCCCGGGAGAGCCCCTCGAGGATCCGCTGTCGGCCTTCGATTCCTCCCGCGGGGCCGGGGAGGGGGCCAGGCTCGCCTCCTTCCTGGCCAGATCGGCTTCCTCGGCCCGGGAGGCGCGCGAGAGGCTCGACCACCTGCGCGCCATGCTGGCCGGTCTCCCGGATTCGGACACTCTCAGGCTGTGGGGGCAGATGCTCCTCGCCTCGGCGGGCGCCATACCGCGCGGAGCCTCGGAAGCCCGCCTGGAGGACTGGGAGGGAGTGATCCGGACCATACCGCTGCGCCCCTCCCGCTCCGCCGCCGAGAACGCCGCCAGGTACTTCCGGAAGGCCGGGAACACCGAGGCCGAGGCGTCATCCCTCGCCGGTCGCATCGCCGCCCTGGAGGAGAGGATCGAGGCCATCGAGAAGGCTGCGGCGGAGGCGGCCGAGGAAGGCGCCGCACCCGCGGCGGAGCCTTCCCGGAGGCGCCCGCCGGGTCCCGCCGGACCCATGCCCGTCGAGATATCGGAGGGCTGGACCTGCTTCATCGGGAGGAACTCCAGGAACAACGAGGAGGTGACCTTCAGGGTGGGCAGGAGGGGCGACTGGTGGCTCCACGCGAGGGGAGTGCCAGGGCCGCACGTGGTCCTGAGGGGCGAACCCGGCAGGGGGAACCCGCCGGCCTCCGTCCTCAGGAGGGCGGCCGAGCTGGCCGCGGAGGGAGCGGCCTGCACATCCTCGGTGGTCCCGGTGGACTGGACCATGGTGCAGCACGTCAGGAGGATGAAGGGCGGAAGGCCTGGCGAGGTGACCTACACGCAGGAGAAGACGATCTTCGTAAGCCCGTCCGGTGCCGGCGGGCGCAGGATCAGGGGGAGGGGGAGGGCTTTTGACCCGGATTGAGAAGCAGATGCACGGGGACGTGTTCAGGTCGGCATACCTGTTCAAGGACCTCCCCGCCGAGGAGCTGGATCCTTTCCTGGAGGCGGCCAGGTTCCTGTCGTTCGCGCCAGACACCACGGTGATCTCCGAGGGTGCGGACGGCGGCGACCTGTACCTGATCCTCTCGGGCAGCGTGAGGGTGACCAAGGGCATAGAGGGCGGGGGTGAGCATGTCATCGGCCTGCTGAGGAAGGGCGACTTCTTCGGCGAGATGGCGCTCATAGACAATCTCCCGAGGAGCGCGACGGTCCACGCGCACGAGCGGGCGGACCTGGCCGTGATCCCCCGGCGCGACATCGCCAGGATATTCGAGACCCGGCCGGTCACGGCCTACAGGGTGATGAGATCCTTCGCCGAGGTCCTCTCCTACCGTCTCCGTGAAGCCAACGACAGGATGCGGACCCTGGCCCATCTCGAGAGGACCTTCTGATGATCCGGAGCGGGAGGGCCGTGCTCCTCGTCCTCGACGGAGTGGGAGCCGGCGCCCTCCCGGATGCGGCCTCGTACGGAGACTCGGGGGCCGACACGCTGGGCAACCTCTCCAGGGCCGCCGGGGGGCTTTCCCTGCCGAATCTCGGGGCCATGGGCCTGGGCAACCTGCACCGGATCCTGGGGGTGGATCCCGTCCCGGCGCCGACGGCGTCCTGGGGCAGGCTCGCCGAGCTCTCCGCCGGCAAGGATTCCACGACGGGGCACTGGGAGATGATGGGCCTGGTGAGCCGGGTGCCGTTCCCCACCTATCCGGCCGGCTTCCCGGCCGGGATCATCGGGGCATTCGAGCGCGCGACCGGCAGGCCCACCATCGGGAACAGGCCCGCCTCGGGCACGGGCATCATCGAGGAGCTCTGCGCGGAACACTTCCGGACCGGGGCCTTCATCGTGTACACCTCGGCCGACAGCGTATTCCAGATCGCCGCGCACGAGGACGTCATCCCGGTGGACGAGCTGTACGCCGCCTGCGAAGCGGCCAGGAGGATACTCGTCGCGCCGGACGGAGTGGCGAGGGTCATCGCCCGGCCCTTCAGGGGGGTCTGCGGCGCCCTCGAACGGACCCCGCGCAGGAGGGACTTCTCCCTGCCGCCTCACGGGCCGACGCTCCTCGACGCGCTCGAACGGGCGGGGATCCCCCGCGGCGGGGTGGGCAAGATCGACGACCTCTTCGCGCACAGGGGGATCGGCACGAGGCACGTCGCGGACAATGCGGAGGCGCTCCGGGAGCTGGGCTCCATGCTGGCCGGCGGTGCAGGGGGGCTCATCTTCGCCAACCTGGTGGACTTCGACATGAAATGGGGTCACAGGAACGATGTGGACGGGTTCGCCAGGGGCCTGGAGGAGGCCGACCGGGTCCTGCCCGGGCTCCTCGGAAGGCTCGGGCCGGACGACATCCTCGTCATCACTGCCGACCACGGCAACGACCCGACGACGGACGGCACCGACCACACCAGGGAGTACGCGCCGCTGCTCTGCTACTCGCCGGGAGTGCCGGGAAGGGCCCTCGGGGACAGGGGGAGCTTCAGCGACATAGCAGCCACGCTGTCGGAGTTCTTCGGGCTCGATGCCGGGCTCCCGGGGATCTCGTTCCTCCAGGGGAAGGGAGGGCCTTCGAGATGACGGATGCGATGGCCGGGGCGGCCCGCGAGGCGACAAGGTTCTGCCATGCCCCCTATTCCGGCTTCAGGGTCGCGGCGGTGCTCGAGGACGCCGGAGGCTGCCTGCACACGGGAGTCAACGTCGAGAACGCGTCCTACGGCCTGTCGATCTGCGCGGAGCGCGCTGCGGTGGTCGGCGCGGTCTCCCGCGGGGCGACCGTCTTCAGGAGGATACTGGTGCACTCCCCCGACGGGAGGGCGGTCCCTTGCGGAGCCTGCCGCCAGGTCCTGGCCGAGTTCTGCGGGGACGACACGCCCGTGGTCATCCTGCTCCCGGACGGCCGGACAGAGGAGACCACCCTCGGAGCGCTCCTCCCGGATGCGTTCCGACTCGACCCCCCGGATGCTTGACGCACCCCGACGGCCGCCCGTATTCTCATTCGGATACGCGTGCGGAGCATGCCCGTCCGGGGCTCCGGCGCGGTTCACGGTGGCATGATCCAAGGATGGAGGATCGGATGAAGAAGTACTCTGGTTTGACTGCAGCGGCTCTGGCCGTGTTCGCGTTCGCATGCCCTGCAGGGGCGGACTGGTCCGACAATTTCGATTCGTACTCCACCGGCGGCCTGATGGGTCAGGGTGGCTGGGACACATGGGAGAGCAACCCCGCTGCAAACGCCTACGTAGTTACGACTCCCCACCGCAGCGCCCCCAATTCCGTCCAGATCACGCCCACGACCGACCTAGTGCACGAGTTCACCGAGACCTCGGGCACATGGGAGATGAAGGCCTGGCAGTACATCCCCACCGGCGCCCAGGGTGACCAGTACTTCATCCTCCTCAACACCTACACCACCGGCGGGCCTTACGACTGGTCGCTCCAGATCCAGTTCAACTGCACCACCACGCAGTTCATGATAACCGATCCGGGCACCTACGTCGGAACCATCCTCTACAACCAGTGGGTGGAGATCAAGGTCGTCATCGATCTCGACGGCGGCATGCAGACGATCTACTACAACGGCACGCTCTGCGAGACCATCCCCTGGCAGCTCACCGGAGTGAACGAGCTGGCGGCCCTCGACCTCTACTCCGACGGCGGCGACAACATCTACTACGACGACCTGACGCTGGCCAGCATGGGAGCCCTCTCGCCGACCACCTGGGGACAGATCAAGGCGAACTTCTAGCAGTCCAGCACAGACTTCGACGGGGGGCCGGGGAGACCCGGCCCCCTCGCGTTACGGCACAACTGCACCCGCATGCGGACAACCCGCCCTTGACGGCGGGGAAGCCGCGGGGTCAGCTTACGCGCCAAATACCGGAAGGAGACGGGATGGACAAGACCGTTCTGGAGATCGAGAAGGGCGAGGATCTGATAAGGCTGGTCCTCAAGGAGTTCAAGGGCAGGCAGTACGTCGACGCCAGGGTCTTCTACATGTCGGAGACAGGCGAGTGGATGCCCACGAAGAAGGGCCTCAGCATGACCCCGGAGATAGCCGCGAAGATCTCGGAGGGGATCACGAAGGCCCTCGAGGAGCTCGGGACCCGGCCGGCCGACGAGAAGAAGGCGGCCGCGCCGAAGAGGACGAAGGCCGCCAAGGCCGATCCGGACTACTAACGCCCGGTCAGCCGCATTCCGAGTAGCCGCAGTTCAGGGCGCAGGCCACACATCCCGACTCGTACTTGAGAGGCCCGCCGCAGTTGGGGCAGGCCCCGGCGTGGTTCTGGAGGTCGTCCTCCAGGGTGACCGTCTCGGGGATGGCCTCGGGCCCGCCGACCGCGCCCTCGACGGTGTCCGTGCGCTGCCCGCTGTGCCATTCCAGTGTCCTGCCTATCGCATCGGCGCAGGAGAGTATCCTGTCCCCCCCCTGCCAGACCACCCTGTGGCAGCTTATCCCCTTCAGTTCCCGCACGACCGCCTCGAGCGGGGTGTGCGACCTGAGGGCCAGCGAGACGAGCCTGCTTATGGCCTCGGCCTGTGAGGCGGCGCACCCGCCCGCCTTGCCCATCTGCGTGAAGATCTCCACCGGGCCGTACTCGTCCTCGTTGATCGTCACGTACAGGTTTCCGCAGCCGGTCTTCACCCGCCGCGTCACGCCGGTGGTCACCTCGGGCCTCGGCCTCGGCCCCTGCTTCACGGCCTTCGCCGGAGGCGCCGGTTCCACCGAGACGACCCTGGCGCCGGGCGCCTTCCCGATGTTCAGCACCTGGCTGTCCCTGCTCCTGTCACGGTACACGGTGACACCCTTGCAGCGCAGCCTGAACGCCAGCCCGTAGACGTCGGCCACGTCCTCCACGGTGGCGGACTCGGGGAGGTTGACCGTCTTCGAGACCGCGTTGTCCGTGTACTTCTGGAATGCCGCCTGCATCCTGACGTGATATGAGGGCGTGACGTCGTGCGAGGTGGCGAACACGCGCTGTATGTCGTCGGGCACCCCGGAGACCCCGCGGCAGATCCCCTTCTCCCTGACGGCGGCCAGGATGCCGGGGGTGCAGCAGCCCCTCCTGACGACGGCGGCCTCGAAGGCGGGGACCATCTCGGTCAGTTCGTCGCCTTCGTCGAGGATGTTGCGCCTCTCGTAGGCCAGGGCGAATGCCGGTTCTATGCCGCTCGAGCACCCCGCAAGGATGCTGATCGATCCCGTGGGGGCTATCGTGGTGACCGTCGCGTTCCTCATCGGCGGGAGCCCCTGCATCTCCAGCGCACTGCCCCTGTAGTTGGGGAAGGCGCCCCTCTCCCGGGCCAGGTCCTCGCTGGCCCTGCGCGCCTTCGAATGAACGAAGGACATCAGCTTCTCGGCGAACTTCAGGGCATCCTCGGAGTCGTAGGGGATGCACATCTCGAACAGGGCGTCGGCGAAGCCCATCAGGCCGAGCCCTATCTTCCTGTTCCCCTCCACCATCTTCTCGATCTGCGGGAGGGGGTAGCGGTTGACCTCTATCACGTCGTCGAGGAAGCGGACGGAATTCCTCACCGTGCGGTCGAGGGATTCCCAGTCGAGGATCCTCGAGCCGTCGGGTGCGTTCGCGAGGTGAGCCGCGACGTTCACGGACCCGAGGTTGCACGCCTCGAACGGCAGGAGGGGCTGCTCACCGCAGGGATTGGTGGCCTCTATCCTGCCGAGCTGGGGGGTCGGGTTCGCCTCGTTCATCCTGTCGATGAAGATGATCCCCGGTTCGCCGGAGGCCCATGCGGAATCGACGATCTTCCTGAATACGTCGGAAGCCCGGAGCGTGGACACGGGCTCGCCGGTGCGCGGGTTGTTGAGCGTGAAGTCGGCGTCGCGGTCGAGGCAGTCCATGAATCTGTCCGTGAGCGCGACGGAGAGGTTGAAGTTGTTGAGGATCTGCATGTCGCGCTTGGCGTCGATGAATTCGAGGATGTCGGGGTGGTCGACGGACAGCACGGCCATGTTGGCTCCCCGCCGCACGCCGCCCTGCTTTATGGTCTCGGTGGCCTTGTCGAACACGGTCATGAATGATATCGGGCCGCTCGAGATCCCTCTGGTGGAGAGCACGACGTCGTCCTTCGGACGGATCCGGGAGAACGAGAACCCCGTCCCTCCGCCGCTCTTGTGGATGAGCGCGGTGTTCTTGACCGCCTCGAAGATGCTCTCCATGTCGTCCTCGACAGGCAGGACGAAGCAGGCCGAGAGCTGTCCGAGGTCCCTTCCCGCATTCATGAGGGTAGGGGAGTTGGGCAGGAATTCGAGCCTGGCCATCATGTTGAAGAAGCGGGTGGTCCAGCGGTCGGCGCTTCCGCCGTTGAAGCGGGTCTCGGCCACGGCAACGCTCGCAGCCACCCGCCAGAGCATCTCGCGGGGGGTCTCGAGGATCTCTCCCTCGGGCGACCGCTTCAGATATCTTTTCCGGAGAACGACTTCGGCGTTTCTGGAGAAGCCGGGTTCCACGGGCGCCTCGGCCGGTTCCTCCGGCGGAGCCTCCGCGATACGGCCGAAAAGATCGGATTCCATGGAGGAGGCTTCCCTCATCGCCATCTCCAGACAACCCCCCTCGAAGGTGACGACAGCCCCGGACGCATTACGGTGCAACGTAAGCCTGACGGGCCTGCTTGTCAATATGCTGTGTGGCTCCGTCCGCCAGGACACAACCAGTTGTGCCATGCCCCGTTCCGGGTCCTGCTGGCCACGGGGGCCGTCAGTCCGTAGATTACCGGCATGACCACAGCCGTCCCTCCCGCAGGAAAGGGCATCCAGGCCGACCGATTCGAGTCGGAGGTCCTGCAGTACGTCGACGGGCTCTACGGATACGCCATCCACCTGACCCGCAATCCCGACGACGCATCCGACCTCGTTCAGGAGACCTATGCGCGGGCCTTCAAGGCCAGATCGCAGTACAGGCTGGGAACAAACGCCCGGGCCTGGCTGTTTGCTATCCTGAGGAACACTTTCCTGAACGACAGAAGGGCCGCATGCAGGTCACCCAGGACCGTCTCGTGCGACTGGCTGGACGAGCTGGCCGGGGAGGACCAGGACGGATTCGAGTCGCCCCGCTCCCCGGACCCGCAGAAGTCCTTCCTCGCCGGGCTGATGAGGGAGGACATCGAGAAGGCCCTCAACAGGCTCCCGGAGGAGTTCAGGAGCGCGGTGGTGCTCTGCGACGTGGAGGAGATGTCCTATGCGGAGATCTCCCAGATTCTCAGCATCCCGATAGGTACGGTGAGGTCGAGAATCCACAGGGGTCGTGCGATTCTCAGGAAGCTGCTCGTGGAATGGCAGTCTGCGATGATGGAGGGGTCTGGCGGTGAGGTGCTCGCAGGAGGCTAGCAGAATCCAGGACTACATTTCCGGAGAGCTCGGGAGGGAGGACCGCATGATGCTGGAAAGCCACCTCTCGGGCTGCGAGGAATGCAAGACCTGCGCGGAGACCATGCTCTTCTTCAGATCCAGGCTCAGGGACCTCTTCAGGGTGACCGCCCCGGTCGAACTCAGGAACCGGATCGCCACCCTGTCGGCCGGAGGCGGGAAGAGCTAGTTGCATCCCCCACGCATGCTGACAGGCGCCGCCTGGGTCGCGGTCGCCCTTTCCGTCCTGATGACGCCTGTCCTCTTCAGGCGCCCGGCCACCACGATATCGACCCAGGCCGAGATCGGGCCCATCGCCGCGGACCTGGCCCGGATGGGAGAGCCTCGCGGCGACGGTTCCGTCCGGGGCGTGTGGACCATCTTCCCCTACCGGATAGGCACGATCCTTCTTCCGGATTCTTCGGTTCTGGCGATAATCCGTTCACCTGCGCCCCTCTCCCCCGGCCGGCCCGCCGGCGCGACCACAGCCAGGCACCTGGGAGGCTGGACCTACGCGCTCGCCATGCCGTCCCCCTCGGGTTCGTCCTCTACGTCGGCACGGCTGCTCGGCGCGCTCGAAGCGGACTGCCGATGATCATCCGGCGGATTCCGTCAGGGGCTCCGGCCGCGCCGCTGCTGCTCGTGCTGCCCCTTCTTCTCGCCTCCTGCGGGGGCGGCGGAGGGATCGAGGACGCCCCCCCGGAGGTCCTCGAAGTGCCCGGGACCCTCACCGGACCTGACGGGCTGCCTCCCGACCTCTCCCTCGACAGCGCCCTGGTCGTCTACTACTGGATGCCCCTCGACGGATACGCGGCGGTCGATTCCGATCTCGTCTCGCTCGCCGGGCTGGCGGACCGGGGGGTGAGGGCGGTTCCCGTCCAGTTCACGGTCGAGGGGAGGAACGCCTCCCAGGCCCACCTGAACGCCATGGGAGTATCGATGCCGGTCTACCTGGCGGACTCCGTCCTGGCCTCGTGCATCCCGGGCGACGTGCTCCCGGCGGCCGTCCTCTTCCGAAGAGGAGCCCCGCCCGCTGTCGAGACCGGTTTCGGCTGCACCGGGCGGCTCCTGGCGCGATGAGGGGCCCGTTCGTCTACTTCGCCGGAGACGTACACCTCCTTCCCGAACCCCTGCCCCACCCCGGGAGGGAGCGCTTCCTATCCTTCCTCGCGGGGCTGCTCGACGAGGAGCCCGGCGAACTCTGGATCACCGGCGACCTCTTCGACTTCTGGTTCGAGTACGGCAGCGCCATCCCCGCCGGATACGAGAGGCTCTTCCCTGCCATGTCCGCGCTCGGCCGCGCGGGATGGCGGACGGTGTTCCTCCCCGGCAACCACGACTGGTGGGTGGGCAGCCATTTCGAGAGGGCTTCGGGCTTCATGATAGACAGGACGCCTGTGGTGGAGACGGTCTGCCACGGCATCAGAACGGCGGCAGCCCACGGTGACGGGCTCGGAGGCGGCGACTTCGGATACAGATACCTCCTGCGGCCGGTGCTCCGGGCGGGGCTTTCCCGATTCCTGTTCAGGCTCCTGCATCCCGACGCGGGAGCCTTGCTCGGCACCCTCGCCTCTGGCACGAGCCGCAGGATTCTCCGGAGGGAGATCACCGAGATCCCCCCGGGCATGACGTCCTGGGCCGGGGGGATGATCTCCAGGGGCTTCGGGGCGGTGGTGACGGGGCACATCCATGCCGCCGGGATCAGGCGCATCGGACAGGGCGTCCACATCTCCACCGGCGACTGGGTGACGACCTTCACCTGCGCCAGGTTCGGCCCCGACGGACCCTCGATGCTGGAGTTCCCCGGCCCGGGCTCTCGTTGACGAAGGGCTCCCGGCGCTCGATCTTCCGCAGCGCAGAGCAGGAGGAACCGGCATGGACATCTCCGTCGTAGTCCCGGCTAGGGACGAGGAAGCCAGCATCGCGACCCTGGTCGGGGAGACGGCGAAGGCCCTGGACGGCTTTCGCTGGGAGATGATCATCGTAGACGACGGCAGTGTCGACCGCACCTGGGCCGCCATCCTCGAGGCATCCTCGTCGTATCCCGTGAAGGGCGTGAGGTTCGGCCGCAGCATGGGCAAGGCGGCCGCCCTCTCGGCGGGTTTCGCCGAGGCATCCGGGTCTCTCGTCGCCACCATGGACGCCGATCTCCAGGACGATCCGGCCGAGCTCCCGGCCATGGCCTCCATGATGGCCGAAGGCAATCTCGACCTCGTCAGCGGATGGAAGAAGACCCGGCACGACCCGCTCTCCAAGCGCATCCCCTCGAAGGTCTTCAACTGCATCGTGCGCCTGGCCACCGGTCTCCGGCTGCACGACTTCAACTGCGGGCTGAAGCTCTACAGGGGCGAGACGGCCCGAAGGCTCGACCTGTACGGCGAGATGCACAGGTACACGCCGGTCCTGGTGGCGCAGCTCGGGTACAGGGTCGGCGAGAAGGCGGTCAACCACAGGCCCAGGAGGCACGGCAGGAGCAAGTACGGGCTCTCCAGGTTCTTCAGGGGCTACGCCGACCTGCTGACGGTGCTGTTCCTCCACCGATACTCGTTCAGGCCCCTCCATTTCTTCGGGGGCATCGGCACGACCCTGTTCGCGACGGGCCTCGCCATCACGGCATATCTCTCCGTCCTCTGGCTGGGCGGCGAGTCCATCGGCAACCGCCCCCTCCTCCTCATGGGCGTGTTCCTGATGCTGATAGGCTTCCAGCTCGTCTCCCTGGGCCTCCTCGGCGAGATGATGCTGAGGTTCCTGCCCGGCAAGAAGCCGTTCAACATCGTGGAGAGATCCGTATCGGGAACCCAGGGGACCAGCCCCTGATGCGCCTTGCCCTGGCCGGTCCCTTCCCGCCGTGGCGCGGGGGGATAGCCCAGTTCACGCTCCGCCTCGAACAGGCGCTCGCCGGATCGGCCGAGACCTCCAGGATATCCTTTTCGCGCCTCTACCCGGGCTTCCTGTTCCCCGGCACGTCCCAGCTCGAGCCGGGGGCCGGCGGCGGGCACGAGGCGGACGTCCTGATCGACTCCTCGAACCCCCTGTCCTGGCGGCGGTCGGCGCGCAGGATCGCCCGGCTGGGAGCCGGTGCGGTGATAGCGCAGTACTGGCATCCGTTCTTCGTCCCGTCGCTCGCCGCGGGGCTTCCGGCGAACCGCCTGCTCCCCAGGGTCGCGGTGTGCCACAACGTGATGCCGCACGACAGGTTCCCCTTCGCGGCCGGCCTGGCGCGGGCCTTCCTCGGGAGCTGCGGGCTCCTGGTCGTGCACGGCGCCCCGGATGCGGAGGAGGCCCGCGC
>JAUCPW010000066.1 GCA_030373045.1 Candidatus Fermentibacter sp. | reverse complement strand
GTCGAGGGAGATCCTCGTGAGGGGCCCGCTCGCGTAGACGTTCCGCATCCGCTCGATCTCGTCGTCAGTCAGAGGCTCCAGCCCCTCTTCAAGTCGTCGATCCATCGTCTCACCTTCCTCAGGAGATATTTCCCTCGCATCGCTCGTCACAGTCGCGAGTCTCGGGTCTCGGACCCATTTCACTCACACCAGTCCGTGTGATTCCATCCCGGAGGACACAGGATGTCCCGAGACGTCGTCAGCGCGTACCGCGCGATGAGCGGGGCGTAGCGAATTTCGAGGTCCCGATCGTGTTCGTACACGAGATCACCCTGTCCCCTGAGGGACAGGGTCACCTCGTTCATACGCGAATCCAAATGTACCTCGGCTGATACCTCAGCCCCTCATTCGAGCGAACATACCTCTCCCCCTTTTCTGTCAGACGATGAGGAACAGGGAACGTGCTCGGGGGAGCGTCAATGTCACCCTCCCCGCCCACGATCCGATCCCCCTGTTCCTTGAGGTACAAGAGCAGCTCGATGAACGGCATCGTCCCCTCCTACAGGCTGTCGCTCCGGAGCAGGTAGCCCCCGTCCCGCTCCCTCGCGTCCTGGCCGGGGTTCAGCCCCCGCCGCGACGACTTCTCGATCTTCCCGCCGTCCGGCCAGAGCCTCCGACCGAGATCGTAGACCGTGGCGAAGCACATATCCATCCCGCACCCGTGGACGCGGACCGCGTCATGGTATCCCCGCGTCATCGTCAGCCCCAGGGCCCGAGCCATGTACCCCGTGAGGTACACGGGCTGATTCTTCTTGATCGCGTAGAACGAGATGGTCCGGCTCATCCCCGACCGCGACACCGACCGGACGATCCCGTAGACCCTGTCGCCGGGTCGGAGAATCTTCCGGAGCTCCGCGATCGCCTGGTCCTGCTCCGCCCTCTTCTCGCTCTTCTTGCTTGACATGGTCCTACCCTCCTAGCTCACTCACCGTCGCAGGATGCCGGCCCCGTCGGCCGGCCCCGCTGGCCCCCGCGCCCGGTCTCGAACCGGCCAGGCACGCCGCTCCCTGTCTCTTATACACATCTGACGC
>JAUCPW010000065.1 GCA_030373045.1 Candidatus Fermentibacter sp. | reverse complement strand
TTCGGGGTGAAGACGGTGCTCGGATTAAATGCGGGCGGCCGGAAGGGGATGCGTTCCGGCCGCCTGTTTCCGTCGCGAAGGCTCCGGGCCTTCACGGGATCAGGAGTGGTGGGGCTTCTTCCTGAGGCACTCCGGCACCGGCTGCTTCCTGTCGAAGGCCACCGGCTTCTTCACGGCATGGCTCTTCATGAGCTCGCTGCCGGTCCTGGCGCCGAGGTCGAATGCCTCGAGGTTCAGATCCCGGAATCTGGCCGGGACCATCACGGAGACCGCCTTGCGCCACGTGTCGGCCTTGAAGAAGGGCACCAGGGACGACATCATCCCCATCGCGATCATGTTGGCCATCAGCGCGTTCTTGAACCCGGCCACGGCCTCCGTAGTCAGGGGGAACGAGTACACGTTGCCGGTGGGGAGCTGGTCGACGTACGTCGAGTCGACGACGATTATCCCGTCGTCCTTCACGTCGGGGCTGTACATCGTGCAGCTCTCCTGGTTCATGGCCAGGAGGAGGTCGAGCTCCCTGCAGTTGGGGAAGAGGATCTCGTCGCGCGAGATGATGATGTCGGTCCTGCTGGAGCCGCCCCTGGCCTCGGGCCCGTAGCTCTGGGTCTGGCAGACGTTGTAGTCCTCGGTGATGGCTGCCTCGGCAATGATCCGGCCCGCGAGCCCGAGGCCCTGGCCGCCGGAGCCGCTCAGCCTGATCTCGGCGTACCGCATCATTTCGGCACCTCCGCCGCCTTGCCCTGGACCCGCTCGCAGAGATCCCTGTAGAGATCGGTGTACTCGGGAGCCTCGCGCTCGGCCAGCACCCCGCGGACGATCTTCCCCGAGAGCTCCTCGGGGGTCATCTTCGCCGCCTTCGTGACGGTCACGGAGTTGTCCCGCATCTCCTCCATCATCTTCACGGCATCGCCCAGCCTGTTGGCCCGCCCGTAGTTGGTCGGACAGGGGGAGAGCGCCTCCACGACGCTGAACCCCTTCTTCTCCAGGGCCTGCCTGATCAGCCCGTCCATCTCGACGACGTGGTAGACGGTGGCCCTGGCGACGAAGGAGGCGCCGGCGGCGCTCAGGAGGGCGCAGGTGTCGAAGCCGGGCTCGATCATCCCGTGCGGAGAAGTAGCGGTGACGGCGTTCATCGGCGTGGTCGGCGAGTGCTGCCCGCCGGTCATCCCGTAGTTGAAGTTGTTCACGATTATCGAGGTGATGTCGATGTTGCGCCTGGCTGCGTGGATTATGTGGTTGCCCCCGATCGCCAGGGCGTCGCCGTCGCCCATCACCGCGATGACCTTCAGGCCGGGGTTGGCCAGCTTCACGCCCGTCGCGAACGCGAGGGCGCGCCCGTGCATGGTGTGGAGCGTGTTGAAGTCGAGATAGACCGGCATCCGCGAGGTGCAGCCTATCCCGGAGACCAGCATGATCTCGTTCTTGTTCCACCCGAGGCTGTCTATCGCCCTGATGATGGAGCCCATGACGATCCCGATGCCGCAGCCCGGGCACCATACGTGCGGGAATTTCTTCTTCGCGCGCAGATACTTGTACTCGTACGGGAGGATCGCGGCCATCACATCACCTCCATCGCGGCGCCGACTATCTCCTCGGGCGTTATCTCGTATCCGTCGACCCTCTGCACGGGCACTATCCGCACGCAGTCGGAGGTGAGCCTCTCGACCTCGTGGATGAGCTGGCCCTGGTTGAGTTCGGGCACGATCACGACGTCCTTCTCGTCAAGGTATTCCTTCACCTCGCGGTCGGGGAACGGCCACAGGGTCACCGGGCGGAACACGCCGACCTTCTTGTGCTTCTTCTCGAGCATGACCTGGGCGGCGAGCGCCGAGCGGTAGACCGAGCCGTAGGCGAAGATCACGACCCTGGACTGCTCCACGTCGTGCGTCTTCACCTCCACCAGCTCGTCGAGGCGCCGGACGATCTTGTTCTTCAGGCGGGCCATCTTCTCGTCGACCTCGTCGATCCTGCGGGTCGGGAAGCCCTGCCTGTCGTGCGTGAGGCCCGTCACGTGGAACCTGTAGCCCGACCCGTAGCTCGCCATCGGCGAGACGTTCGAGGGCGCGGGATGGTAGTGCTCGTACCACTCGACCGGGGTCTCGGGCACGGGCCTGTCGAGGATCCTCACGTCCTCGCGCCTGGGGAACGTCACGCGCTCCCTCATGTGCCCTATCACCTCGTCGGACAGGAGCAGCACGGGGGTGCGGAACTCCTCCGAGAGGTTGAAGGCGCGGATCGTCATGTCGAAGCACTCCCTGACGCTCGCCGGGCACAGAGCGATCACGGGGTGATCCCCGTGCGTGCCCCAGCGGGCCTGCATCACGTCGCCCTGGGAGACCTGGGTGGGCAGCCCGGTGGAGGGGCCCGCCCTCATCACGTCCACCACGACGAACGGGATCTCGGCCATGCATCCGTAGCCGAGACCCTCCTGCATCAGGCTGAAGCCCGGACCGCTGGTGGCGGTCATGGCCTTCGCCCCGCCCAGGCTCGCGCCCATGACGGAGCTGATGCTCGCGATCTCGTCCTCCATCTGGATGAAGACGCCGCCCGTCTCGGGCAGCCTCCTGGCGAGTATCTCGGCTACCTCCGTCGACGGCGTGATGGGATATCCGCCGAAGAATCTGATGCCCGAAGCCAGCGCCCCGAGGGCTATCGCCTCGTTGCCCTGGACGAGCCTGGTCTCTCCCCAGGGTATCATGACTCGGCCCCCTCCTGCCTGATACGCTCCAGCTCCTCCGTTATAGTCACGGCGAAGTCGGGGCATCGCCGCGCGCAGAGATAGCACCTGATGCAGTCCCCGGGGCGGGCGACGAAGGCCTTCTGGTTCCTGCCCATCTCGAGCACGTGCTTCGGGCAGAACGCCACGCAGATGCCGCACCCCTTGCACCATTCCTGGAAGATGTGCACGTACGAGCAGGTCTCGCCCTGGCCGCAGGCGGCCGCCTCCGGGGCCTGGGCCGCGGCGGGCGGAGCCTTCGGGTCCACCGGGGGCGTGTTCCCGGTGCTCTCCTGACCGGTCTTCCTGGCCATTTTGCCTACTTCACCCCTGTGAACGCCTTCAGGACGTCGGCGATGTCGGGCCTGCCTATCTCCTGGAGGTCGTAGGTCACCCTGACCGACGGCTTGTCTATCCTTATGACCCTCGCGAGGTCGATCGGGGTGGCGATGATGACGCTGTCGCAGTCGCAGCGCCTGATGGTCTCTTCGAGGTCCTTCATCTGGGCGTCGCCGTAGCCCATGGCGGGGAGGACGTTCGTCTCCTCGCGGTCGTAGTAGTACTTCTCGTAGGTCTCGGCTATCGAACCGACGGCGAACTGCCTTGGATCGACGAGCGACTCGGCCCCGAAGCGCTCGGCCGCCACGAATCCGGCGCCGTACTCCATGTCGCCGTGGGTCAGGGTCGGGCCGTCCTCGACGACGAGCACCCTGCGGCCGAGGATGAGGTTGGGGTTGGCCACGGAGACGGGGCTCGCGGCTTCGATGATCGTCGCCCTCGGGTTGGCCTCGCGGCAGTTGCCGCGGACCTCGTTGACGTCCTCGGGGTAGGCGGAGTCGATCTTGTTGATCACTATCACGTCGGCAAGCCTGAGGTTGGTCTGGCCGGGGTAGTAGGAGATCTCGTCGCCGGGCCTGTGGGGATCGACGACGGTGATGGTCAGGTCGGGCCGGTAGAACGAGGTGTCGTTGTTGCCGCCGTCCCAGAGGATGACGTCGGCCTCCTTCTCCGCCTCGCGGAGGATCGCCTCGTAGTCGACGCCGGCATAGACTATGACGCCGCGCGCGATGTGGGGCTCGTACTCCTCCATCTCCTCGATCGTGCACTTGTGCTTCTTCAGATCCTCTATGGTGGCGAAGCGCTGGACCTTCTGGGCGACGAGATCGCCGTAAGGCATGGGGTGGCGGATCGCGACGACCTTCTTCCCCGCGGCCTTGAGCACCTCGGCGACCCTGCGGGTCGTCTGGCTCTTGCCGCAGCCCGTCCTGACGGCCGTGACGGCGATGACGGGCTTCGTGCTCGCGACCATTGTCCTCCTGACGCCCAGCATGGTGAAGTCGGCGCCGGCGGCGTTGCAGCGGCTGGCGAGGGCCATGACGGTGTTGTCGGAGAGGTCGCTGTAGGCGAGCACGCAGAGTTCCACGGACTTCTCGGCGATCAGCGACTCGAGCTCGTCCTCCGGGACGATGGGGATGCCCTGGGGATAGAGCGATCCGGCGAGCTGCGCCGGGTACTTCCTGTCGTCGATGTCCGGGATCTGGGTGGCCGTGAACGCCACTACCTCGAAGTCCGCGTTGTCGCGATAGACGGTGTTGAAGTTGTGGAAGTCGCGCCCTGCGGCTCCGAGGATGAGCACCCGCGTCTTAGCCATGTCCTGGTCCTTTCCGCAAACAGTTGCCGAGCTTGCAGGAAAGCAACAGCGAGCCGGAGGACGGCTCGGCCTCTCCCGTCACGGTTGCCGGCCCGGGCGGACCGGCAAAGCAACTGAATCATGCAAAATAGGATATCCGCGTCAACACGGCGGGATCGAACCTCCGGAACGGCCGGCCGGGCCTGCCGGAGCACGGCGGCGATGCAGCGCAGAAACGAGGGGGAGGGGGCCGGAGCCCCCTCCCCCCGTTCCGATGGAACCGGGACTAGTTGCCGAACCCGGCCTTGATCTCGCCCCAGGTAGCGGACGAGAGGCCCTCTTCGCCGTACATGAACTGGACGATGTTCTCCCAGATGTTCACGCCGTCGTTGGCATAGGCGACGGTGAAGCCGCTGACGATGCTGTGCCCGTCAGGGCATACGACGATGCCGCCCTGGCCGGCCGTCGGGGTCGAGGTCCACCCAGTAACCGGCGTGGCCGAGCCGACAGTCACCCTGCCGTTGACGATGCCCAGACCCGGGTCGAACCAGCCCCAGTCCGTGATGCCTTCGCAGATGGCATGGGCGGCGTCCCACGCATAGTGGGGGATGACCGGCGAGCCGAAGCCGGCCACACCGTTCACGCCCATGGCGGAAAGGAGCCCGCCGGCGGAGTTGTAGTTCCAGCTGGAGACGTAGAGGGTGCCGCCGCCGTTGTAGTAGTCGAGGATGCCGGCCCAGTTGAGATCGCTGTTGGCGGCATACCAGGACTCGACGATGACCATGTCCCAGGGACCGGTCGCCAGTGCGTCGTTGAAGAGCGCGTACTCTGCATTGGGCCATCCGTCATATGCCGCGAGCTCGGTGCTCGGCCAGATGTTCGTTATGGCATCCAGCACGGCCTCGCCGGTGGGGGAGTAGAAGTCATAGTACACGAGGATGCGCGTGGGATCGGCTGAAACGATGCCCACCAGGATCATCAGGGCAAACAGGACTTTCTTCACTCCGGACCTCCTTCAGCATTTAGGGAAACACAGTGGAAAACTAGTCATGCGGCGCCCGATGTCAACCCCCGGGGCGCCGGCCGGACCCCCTCCGACGGCGTGCTCCGTCCCGTCCCTTCAGGACGAGGTCCGCCGCATCCAGCAGAAGCAGCGATACGCCCGCCCCCGCCAGGATGCCCGTCGAGATGCGCAGGAGAAGCGTGCTCTCGTACAGACCGGCGAGCTGCATGGAGCCGTCGGCCGCCATCGGGAGGATCATGGCGACCCTGACCGGGAACGGGATGCCGCGGAGCGGGCTCCGGAAGAGAGCCGCCGCGAGGGCCATGCCGGCCCAGAAGGCGGTGCACCGCGCGCACAGCCCGCTCGTACCCCAGGGCAGCGGGATGCATCGTTCCAGGATGCGGTGGCACGTGGTGGCGAGAAGGCTCCCGAGCCGCACGGCCGGATCCCTCGTGAGCAGCGGATGGACCAGGGATGCCGCTGCCATCAGCGCCGCGGGCAGCCCGGCGAGGGCGGGGAGCAGGCGCCTCAGCCGTCCGCCCAGGTGCCGGTGCTCCAGTCGAAGCGCTCCCTGACGGAACCCTCGCCCAGCAGTTCCAGGGCGGCCAGCTCCCCCATCTCCATCGAGTGGTCCATGTTGTTGTAGCGGAACAGGCCCTGTCTGCCGCACGTCACCGACCCCGGCAGCCTGTCGAGCGCGTCGAGCACGGCCCCGGATGCCTCGGCGTAGCCGTGCGCGTAGACGGGATAGGCGTGGGGCTGCCTCTCGACCGTCGACCCGGTGACGTCGCCCCTGTCGAACAGCCCGAGCCGGGCCCCGCCCTCGGCGCACTCCCGGGCCAGGTCGCCCTCGCCGCGCCAGACCGCGTCGCCCTCGCTGCAGGTGTACTCGAACACCACCTGGGCGCCCGAGTCGCTCGCACCCGGATCGAAGTTCTCGGCGATCGAGAGCCTGTTGAAGCCGTACCCGTCCTCTGGGGTGTAGATCCAGTGGTCACGGGCCGCGGGCCTCCGGGCCACCTTCAGCACCACGTACACGATCGCCCTGAAGCGGAGGCTCCGGGATGCCTCGACCGCCTGCTGCGGCAGGAGATCTCCCATGAGTGCCGCATACTCGGTCACCGGGATCGTGTTGACGATGCCGGAGGCCTCTATGCCGCCTCCGGCTGTGCCTACGGAGAACCCGCGCCCCGTCCGCGTGATCGACCCGGGCCCGGTCGACAGGAGGACCTCGCCGCCGGAAGCGCGGACCCTTTCGGCCAGGGCGTCGGCGATCCTGCCGATGCCCCCCCTCGGGTAGCTGAAGAGGCTGACCAGACTCCTGGCCCTGTCCTCGCCAGGCGAGATCGTCTCCTTCACGAGGCCCCAGAGATCGGGTACGGAGATCCGCTGGCTCGCCCAGTCCGGCGAGAGGTCCTTCGGGTCCATGCCCCACAGCTTGGCGGTGTAGGGGCCGAAGTAGACGTCGTAAAGAGCCCTCCCGAACCTGTTGACCACCCAGCTCTCGAAGCTGTCGTCCCTGGAGCCGCCTGCCGCCACCCGGAGCCTCGCGGCCGCATAGCTCGCGAGCATCGCCGCGCCCCTGTGGAGCGGCATCCTCCGGAGGACGTCGCCCAGGCTGAGAGGGTACAGGAAGTACCTGTCGAGCAGCCTGATCCTGCTGAGCCTCTCGAGTTCGAGCAGGTCCCCGCCCACGAGGGAGCGCATCCTCTCCTGCAGGGCGGCGTTCTTCGTGTGGAAGCGGTGGGGGCCGAGGTCGAAGCGGAAGCCCTCCTTCCTGCGGGTTGCAGCCAGGCCGCCGACGCAGGGGGACTTCTCCAGCACGACCACGCGGATGCCGCGGGAGGCCAGCGTGTCGGCCGCGCTGAGCCCGGCCAGACCGGCGCCCAGCACTACGGCGGTGTCGCCGGGTGAGATGGGCTTCATTCCGTCCAGACCACCCTCGGCGCATCGTCGCTCTCGATCGTGCCGAGAACCCGGATGTGTTCCGTCACGGCGTCGAACAGCGTGACGCCCGCCGGCACGGCCTCGAACTCCCTGAGCAGGTCGTAGCCGACGTTGCCCTGGGCGAGATACCCGGTGGTGACCAGGCTGTATGTCGCGGACGGATCGACGGGCACCCCGGCGATCTCGAGGGATTCGATCTTGGAGCCGTCCGGCAGGGACTGGTTTCGCACCGCCGTGAACCCGGCCGGCTCCATGTCCCTGCGGCGCCCCTGCATGCCGGTCTCCAGCACCCGCAGCAGGTCGGCCCCGGAGAGCTGCACGAGGTACAGTTCCTCCTCGAAGGGGATGGCCTCGTAGACGATCCGGGGGGTCACGGGACCGCGCGGGATCGAGGCCCGTATCCCTCCCCTGTTCATGAGCGCCACGTCGGCGCCCGTGGCCGCCAGCATGGCGTCCGCCACGAGCCTGCCCATGGGGTGCTCCGCCCCGCCCCGCATTATCTCCTCCGAGGCCTCTGCGATCACCATGTCGAGACCCGATTCGGCGACCATCCTGAAGTCCTCGATGAGGGCACCGGCCGTCGTGTCGGGCTGGAACTCGTCGTGGAGCAGGTTCACGAGCGCCTCGCCCGCAGGGCACTCCCATCCCACCACCTCGCCCGCCTCGGAGTCGATCCAGAGGCGGAGGTGGGAGATCCCCGTGCCGTTGGCGTATCCCTGGATGACGATCGTGTGGGTGTAGGGATTGATCCAGGGGGTCCTGAGGCCGTAGTGCGTGTGCCCCGAGATGATCAGGTCGATCCCCGGGATGAGGGTCGAGAGCTCGGCGTTGTTGAGCGCGAAGTCCTTCTCGAAGCCGGCCCCGGCCTCCAGGGAGTCGACGACACGCTCGACGTAGCGTTCGGGATCCGAGGGCTGGCCGAGGTGGGAGAGCAGGAACACCAGGTCGGCTCCCCGGGCTGTGGCTTCCCCGATCCGGCGTTCGACCGCCTCCTGTTCCGGCAGGAAGGCGTAGCCCTCGAGGAGCGCGGGGTCCACCAGGCCCCAGGTATCCGTGGTGCACAGCCCGATCAGGGCGATCTCGACGCCCTCGTACTCGAGCATGATCCAGGGCTCGACGGGACCGGGGATGGCCCCGTCCTCCTGGGACACGAAGTTGCACCCCAGCACGGGGAAGTCCGCGTCCCGGGCGAGCGCCAGGGCGTTCGCGACACCGTCGTCGAAGTCGTGGTTGCCGAGTGTCATCGCCTCGTAGCCGGCGTAGTTCATCCACTCGATCACGCTCGCGCCGGTGTCGTAGTTCCCGACGGGAGTGCCCTGATAGACGTCTCCGGCGTCGACGAGGAGGCAGTAGCCGCCGGCGGCCTCCCTCTCGGCCCTGACCGACTCCACGTACGAGAGGAGCCAGGCTCCGCCTCCTATGAGGGGCGGGAAGTCGGGATTGAGGAAGGTGGCGTCGCGGGGCGTGATGCCTCCGTGGACGTCGTTGGTGTGCATGATGTCCAGGGAGAAGACCCTGGCGCCGGCCGCCGCCGCCAGCAGCAGCAGCGGGATGGCCGCCGAGCCGCGCGCCCTCATGCCGCGCCTACAGCTCGAAGGCCCGGGAGGCCGACAGCATCAGCATGGTGCCGGTCTCCTCGACCCTGAGGCTGTCTCCGTCGTCGAAGGAGACGAGCCCGGGGAGGTCCTGCTGGTCCCACGAGGAGGGGGTGAAGCAGGCTCCCGCGTCGAACGCCCATTCCCCGAGTTCGAAGCCCATCCCGCCGGTGAAGCTCGCCGTGTCGAGGGCCCGGGAGACCGGCGACCTGTCGTACCTGAAGCCGAACCTGCAGGCCGGGCCGCGGGGGATCAGGTTCTCGATGCCGGTGGAGACGCTCCAGCCGTCGCGCAGACCCATGTCCGCACCGTCGAACTCGGCGTTCGAGGCGGCGTAGTACGAGCCCTCGGCAGTGAACCTGGTCCTGAGGGCATTGCCCGGGAGCCACGAGAACCCGAGTCTCAGGCGCGGCGGCAGGGAGAGGTCGCCCCCGGTGTCGCCGTCCCACGAGGCCGAGAGTGTCTTCTCGGCTCCGAAGTCCACGCCGAGATCCTCCCGCGGCGACAATGCCACCGAGACCCTGCCGGTGAAGCCTTCGAGGTCGGAGGATGTCTCCTCGCCGATGTCGGGGACGGAGGGATCGACCCAGACCACGTCCCAGGCCACGTCACGGAAGCCGTGCAGCCAGCCCCCGCCGATGCCTACGGTGACCGCATCGGACACCTCGAGGGCGGCCGATGCGCAGGCCTCGGCCGCGAAGCCCCCGCAGGACAGGTCCTCCTGCCCGATGGTGACGTAGTAGTCGTTCGTGACGGTCCTGTCGTACCCGTATGCGAAGGATGCCCTCTCCACCCATCCGAAGGCCAGGGAGAGCCCCTCGGGCATGCCCCCGACCCCCGACAGAGTCGCGGCGACGGCGCCCGGCACGATCGGGGAGCTCCTGTTGAACGCGTGCTCGGCCTCCCCGATGGAGCTGCCGAACGAGTCGTAGACGGTCCTCGTGCGCCTCTCCACGAGCATGTCCAGGCCCCCGGAGAGCTGGACGACGAGCCCCTCGGCCGCGAGGGATGCCGCGGCGGGGTTCGTGAGAGAGCCGATTGCGGAGGCATCCATGAACTCCGCCCTGCCCATGGCCAGCGCCCTCGCGCTGGGGGAACCCGTCCAGCCTCCGCCTTCGAGCAGGATCCCCGGGAGGCCGGAGGCTCCCGCGACAGAAGCCGCGAGCAATGCGATCGAGATGTTCTTCATCTGCTCTCCCGGCCTACCAGCGGAAGTCCAGCTGGCAGTTGATCCCGTAGCCCGCCCTGTGGTCGCCGAAGTCCCTCACCAGCGAGGAGCCGTCCCCCTCGTAGTAGTACTGGTCGTCCGGGTCCGGCCTGTAGAGCCCGGTCCGCGGGAAGTACGTGTCCTTCCGGAGTATCCTCAGGCGGAGCTGCAGGAAGTCCGATACGGTCTGCTTTATCGTCAGGTACACCTTGGAGCCCCGTCCGTCCAGGAAGTCTATCCCGGTGTCCTCGAACTCCCACTGGCTCATGCCGTCCGTCGTCCAGAGGGTGGTGCCGCCCAGCACCGAGAAGTCCTCGGTGAAGCGGTGCTCCCAGCGGGCGCTTATGAAGCCCCCGGCCATCAGTCGGTCGTCGTCGTACCTCGGGTTGGGCGTCAGTTCGACCGCCCCGGCCCTGAGCGACACCTCGAAGAAGTCGTTCCCCGCAGGCAGTATGAACGTGCGCAGGGTGACCTCGTGCGTCACCGAGTTCGTGGGGACGATGTCCTGCATCTTGGTCTTGTCCTGGTACTTGTACTTCAGCCTGAACCTCACCGGGAAGACCGGCCTGTACTCGACCTCGCCCTGGAACCTGCAGTTCTCGAACCCCCAGGGGATGGACCTCCAGACGTCGAGATAGACGCGGGGGACGACGATCTGGCGGCTGATCTGGAACCTGGATTCGATGTACAGGCCCTCCTCAGGCTTGGGCACCGGCCAGTCCGCCATCTGCCACATCAGGGGATCGTTCAGGTAGTAGGGCTTCTCGAACGTGGTGTCGTCGAACCTGCCCTGTTCGGCGAACCCCCTGTTGTACGGGTTCGTGTAGCCGAGCCCGTACCTGCGCCAGGCCCCGAGCAGGTAGAACCAGTCGTTCTGCCAGCGCGCGCTGGCGAGGAAGGCCGTTGCGTCCTCGTCCTGCAGGGCTGCCTCGCCCTCGAGCGACATCGGTCCCAGGACGGTCTGCCCGCTGATGGAGAATACGCTCATGCCGTCGCCCGAGGGCATGGCCGAGTACTCGGAGCAGATGAACGGTTCGGCGTCGCCCGGGATGTCGATCTCGGCGGGATCGGGGGCGAGGGAGTCGTCCCACGCGATGGACATCGCCCCGGCCCCGAAGGCGGTGCCGTACGGCAGGACCCCTCCGAGGTCGACGATGCCGTATCCGCCCGCCGTGGTCTCCCTCACGGCATCAGCCATGTCCGACGTGCGCCACTTCGCCAGGACGAGCGAGTTCGGGGTGCCGTCGGAGTTGAGTATCGCGTCGCGGGGCGCGCTGGAGAAGAAGCCGAAGCCCGTGAACCTGCCCGCCCTCACCTCGGCAGCTCCTCCGGTGAAGGCGAACTGCCTGGTGGAGGTCAGGTCGGGGTTGAGGCCCCAGGGCCGGTACATGGTCCTGCTCATGAACTCGTCCGTGTTGTCCACCATCAGGCCCTGGCCCAGGGAGAGCCTGTAGTTGCCCAGGATCACCTGCCGCACGGGCCCGAGGTACTGGAGGGATGCGAACCCCTTGGCCACGTCCCAGGTGTCCTCGGCGCCGCCCAGATCCATGCCGGAGAAGAGCCCGTGCCCGGCGGTCGAGCCGGCGCCCCTGGAGAGGCGGACCCCCGTCCTGAGACGGTCGCCCATGCCGACCCGGACGGTCTCCTCGCTGCCGGTCACGTGCCTGGCGCCCATCAGCTCCTCGCGCTCGGCGGAAATCCTCTCGTAGAGGGCGAGGCTGTCGATCCCCCAGCCGGAGTAGCCGCGGCCCCCCGACTCGAAGTCGGCGAGGGCGCCGCCAAGTTCGTCGAGGCCGGCCTCCAGCCCCTCCTCGTCGTACCAGCTCCCCGATCCCGCATCGACCGCGACCCGGACTGAGCCGAACGGCTCCATGCTGCTGAGGTCGAGTTCCCGTACCGAGACGAAGTCGCGCATGTTGCGGAAGCCGTAGTAGGTCAGGTTGTCGGTGCCCCTGAACGACGTCACGCTCGACACGGGCCCTAGGGTGGCCAGCCTGCCCTCGACCGCGGCCGCATCGACCAGGCTGACGCCTTCGAGCTTCCTGAGGTCCCACGTCGTGAGCTCGTTGGCGGGCATGGGCCTGATCAGGAGATCCTCCCAGAGGGCGACCGCGGCGTCGCCCGGGCCGTCCTCGACCGCCAGGCGCTCCATCACGTCCAGCACCGCGGGGCTGATCCGGCCCGGAGGGGGCGGCACGACGACCGAGTTGTCCTTCAGCCAGGCCAGATCGGAAGCCGTGAATCCCGGCACCTCCATGACGTCGTATATGTCTCCCAGCCCGCCGGTTTCGAGGATGTAGCCGTAGAGGGCCCCGGCCTGTTCGTCGGTTATCCCGGGGAGGGCCCGGAGCTCCTCGAGGGAGGCCGAGTTGAGGTCGAGGGCCGGGAGGGCGATCGCGGCCAGGCCGAGCAGGATCGCGCTAGAAAGCATAGCCCACCCCGAACTGGTGGGTCGGGGAGAGGTCGGGATGGCTCTCGATCCCGTACTGGAACTCGATGCCCGAAACCGAGGCCGAAAGGCCCGCGGTGATGACGGCGGGGTCGGTGCGCACTCCGGCAAGGACCGACACGGGGCCGACCGGGACGGCCTGTCCGAACCGGATCCTCATGCCCCTGTAGTCCCTCGACAGCACGAACCTGGTCACCAGGCCGGCCGAAGGCTCGTAGGCCAGGCCGACGTCGAGGTTCCGGTGGAAGCTCTCGGAGCTCTCGCCTATCCGCGACTCGAACAGGTTCCTAACCGACGCGGCCAGCATCCAGCGGGAGTAGACCTCGGCCTGCATGCCGGCGTTCAGCGAGAAGGCCGATGCACTGCCGTAGCTGCTCTGGCCGTCCGCTATGTCGACCCTGCCGAACACGGGCTGCATGCCGAAATACATCCCGCGGCCGAGGCGGCCCGATGCGGTGAGCGCGACCAGCATCTCGGAATAGTCGCCCGACCCGAAGGCCCTCATGGACAGGCCGGCTGCCCAGTTCCCGGCGAGGGGGGTGGAAACGTCCAGCCCGTGCGTGGCCAGGTCGAGCACGGTGAAGGGCAGGCGGCTCGAGGCGTACGCGGACGTGCCTCCTCCATGCGCGAGGCACGAGGGGTTGGAGAGCACCGAGGGCAGGCCCGTGCCTGCAACGCCCGTGCCTCCCATGGCCTGGTCCGCGACGCCCAGCTCGAGCTCCTCGAAAGCCGCGAGGGCTGCCGGGGAGGACAGGATCACCACGGCGAACAGAACTGCATGGCGGAGGCATCCTGTTGTCTTCATGGCCTACTCCAGGTCCGCCGCGACCACCACGGTCTCGGTGGTCACGTATCGTTCGCCGTCCCCGTCGATGCCCTCGAGCATGATGAGGTAGGGTCCCATGGGAAGCGCCTCCTCGTGGTCGTCGAGTCCGGCCCACTCCATCACGTCGCCGCCCATGCGCGACTCGACCGGTCTGGCCACCTCGCGCCCGGACCTGTCGAACACCTTCACGGTGAACCTCCATCCCGACGGACCCCCGAACTCGAACTGCATGCTCTCGCCCAGCGATGGTGCGAAGGGCGTGCCGAAGACATCCAGGTGGAAGTAGTTCGAAACGGATGGCGAGAAGGGCTGGAGGTCGGACTGGTATCTCGGGAGGAGCTGGTAGCCGGAGTCGTAGGGCGGCTCGGAGTCGTACTGGCCGCCGATCCCGGTGATGAAGAACCTGTCGCCGGCATGGATGCCGGTGACGTCGATCCCGGTGGACCCGCCCACCCTCACTGCGATGGACGTCTGGCCGTTCCAGGCCGTCAGGTTCCACCCGGCACCGGACTGGACCGGATCGCTCGCGATGGTGACCCACTCACCCGAGCCGGGGTCGCCTGCCCTCACCAGCAGGCCCTCGACGGCCTCGCCCATGCCCTGGTGCCGGGCGAGCTGCATGGGGCCGGGGGCAGGGCCCGAACCGACGAACACGTAGTCCCCCTGGGTGTCGGGCGATATCTCGACAAGGCCGTTGTACTGGGCGATCTCGCCCGTGATCTGCAGCGTGTCGCCGGGGCCCGCGGGGAATCCGGGCAGCTCGTAGGAGTAGACGTTGATGCCTCCCGTGGCGTCCTGGACGTAGAAGCCCGCCCCGGAGCCCGACGAGAAGAGCATCGGTTCGCATGTCGCCACGGCGGTGATGGTCACGACCTGTCCGAGCAGGTCGGGGAGTCCGTCGCCGTCGATGTCGGCCCTGGCCTCGCCGACCGTGACGGCCGCCGCAGGAAGTGCCAGGAGCGACGCCAGAAACACTGATCCCTTCATGCGCTGTCCCCCCGTACCGCCGCCATCATCTGCCGGCGGAGATCTCGGCGTCCGTCAGGGCCGCGGCCCTCGACAGGGCCTCGCCTGCCGTCATCCTTCCGTACAATGCTATCTCGATGGCCTCGGAGAGGAACTCCCTCCCCTCGTACCAGGCCGATGTCTGCGGTTCGAATATCGCGTAATCGAGCTGGCCTATGACAGCGTCCAGGCCCGGGTGGGCCACGATGCGGGCCAGTGCCTCGGGCTCTTCGAGGGCGCTGCGCACCGCGGGCAGATAGCCGCTGCCGGCGAACCACCGGGCCTGCTGCCGCGGCTCGAGGAACCACTTGGCGAACTCCCAGGAGGCCGACACCTCGCGTGGATCGCCCGACCTGAAGATCACTACGTTCGTCCCGGCTATGAAGACCGAGCGCCTCGCACCGGCCGGAAGGGGGGCGACGCCGATCCTGAATGTCGGCAGGCCGTTCTCGGCGCGGCTCTGCATGTCCTGCTCGAGGAAGGCCAGCGACGTCACCGACGCCTCGATGAGCGCCACCCGCCCGTTCGCGAACTGGCGCTGGTGGTCGAACCCGGTGGCGAGATAGGCGGAACCGTCCTCGTGGAGGAGGGTCTGGAGGTAGCCCAGGGCCGCCTCGCCCTCGGGAGAGTCGAAGGTGACGGAAGAGCCGGTTGAATCGAGCAGACTGCCTCCGTGCTGGGACAGGAGGCACTCGAACGTCCAGACGCTGCCCGTGAAGGCGGTGCCCCAGCGGTCCTCCCCGTCGAGGAGGTCCCCGTCGGAGTTGCCGTCGAGGCAGAGCGCCTCGAGGAGAGCCCTGTGGCCGTCCAGGGTGGCCGCCGGGGAAAGACCCAGCGAGTCGAACAGGTCTGCGTTGTAGTAGATCATGGGCACGCTCTTGTTGAAGGGCAGGCTGAAGACCCGCCCGTCGAACGTGTTGTCCTCCCTGAAGACCTCGTAGACGTCCGGCCAGATGCTGTCGGTGAAGAAGGGGTCGAGGGCCATCAGCGAGTCCATCGGGACTATCGCCCCGCCCCTGACGAGCTGGGCGGTCCATGTCTCGTAGGCCTGCGCGATGGAGGGGGTGTCGTCCGCCATCACGCTCGCCATGATCTTCTGGCTGAGCGCCCTGTAGTTCCCCATCGCCACGGGCACGACCTCGATGCCGGGATGGGTCTCGTTGAACTCGGCTATGAGCGTGTCCTCGAGGACATCCCCCAGGGGGCCGCCCATGGCATGCCAGAATGTCACCGTGACGACACCGCCGCTGTCAGCGCCGCCACCTCCGCAGGAGACCGCGGCCAGGGCCGCGGACACGAGCGCAGCCGCGGCCAGGCTCCGGCGGATGCCGGAAGGCCGCTCCCGCTTCGATCCGCGTACTACTTGCAGCAGCACGAACCCGAGCAGGTGTGCCCGGAGTCGTCCGGGGAGGGCTTGGCGGATTCGCACGCGCCCCTTCCCTCGGGGCAGGATCCCTTCCGATAGTCGGTCGCGTAGAAGCCGGCACCCTTGAAGATGATGCCCGCTCCGCTGCCGATGAGCCTGCGCACCGCGCACCCGCATTCGGGGCAGACGCGCTCGGGCTCGTCGGTCATGCTCTGGAACCTCTCGTACCTGTGGCCGCAGGATTCGCACTCGTAATCGTACGTGGGCATCGAAGCCTCCATGTTAGCCGCCGCGTCGACGGCGGAACCCATAATATGCAGCGGCGCCACCCGCAAAGGCATCAGCCGCAAGAAGCATGCCACATGGACCGATGCTTCATCTCATTGCAGAACAGCTTCTTGTGCGGCATCGTCCGTGCGGCGGAGCCGGAACCGGCCTCAGTGGCCAGGCGGACCGGTGTCGGACCCGGATTCCACCACGTCGCGCGCCCTGAGCCCTTCGTGCAGGGCGGCGACGATGCCTGCCGCGATGATCGGGAGGAACTGCGAGGCATGGAACACCAGTGCGAGCGCTCCGGCCTGCGGGGTAGACAGGACCGTCAGGGCCGGCATGACGGCCGTGAGCGCCGCGTGCACCGTGCCGGTGCCTGCCGGTGTGGGGACGAGCATCCCGAAGGCGGCCAGTATCAGCACCAGTACGGGGTAGTACCAGCGGAACGGCAGGGAGAGGGCGAGGAACACCGGAGCGGCCGACAGGGCCAGGGATGCCCACACCAGCACGGCAAGGGCCGCCACCGCCGCCAGCTCCCTCAGGCTGCGGAGGACTGCCAGCCCCTCGGCGAACGACATCAGGATCCTCTCCAGGCCGTCGGCAGCCCTCGCGAAGCCGGCGGCCCGCAGGGGCCTGACCGCAAGGGAGCAGGCCCTGCCCCGCCACACCCACAGTGCGACCACGAAGGCGAGCAGGGCGACGTATCCCGCTCCGGCCAGCATCAGCCCGCTCCTTATGGGGGAATCGAGCGTGTCCCAGAACGCGGCCACGGCTCCCAGGCTCATGGCCGTGAGCGTCAGCCCGTCGAAGACCCTGCTCAGCGCCACGGTGGCGAGCGACGAGGCGCGCGGCACGCCGGTGCGCCTGGACAGCAGGAGCGCCCTGACGAACTCGCCCAGGCGCGCGGGCATGATCGAATTGACCATGAATCCCGCCAGCAGCGGAGGGGCGGCGCACGAGAACCCCACCCTGCGGATGGGAGACAGGAGCACCTGCCACTGCATGATCCTGAAGACGTAGCTGAGCGCGAGGAAGGGCAGCACCAGAAGGAGGGCGGCCCAGTCGGCGCCGGCGAGTACGCCTGACAGGCCATCCAGATCGAGGCTCCGGTATGTCAGCCAGAGAGCCGTGACGGCGATCGCCAGCCCGGCGGCGAGCTGGAGCAGGATCCGCCTGCGGCTCAACTGGGCTTCCCGGCCAGCCCGGCCTCCAGCGCCGCGCACAGGGCGTGCCCGGCCGCCATGAGGACCTCCTGGACATGCCCCGACACCGATGCCGGTGCGATGATCGCAGCGTCCGCAGATGCGGCGAAGTCGGCCCCGCCTTCGCCCGTCATCGCCACTACCCCCGCCCCGGCGGCGCGCGCGGCCTCGACAGCCCTGATGACGCTCGGTGACCTGCCGCTGGTGGAGATGGCTATGAGCAGGTCGCCGGGACGTGCGAGGGCCTCCACCTGCCTGGCGAAGACCTTATCGTATCCGTAGTCGTTGGCGATGGCGGTGATGGAGGCGGTGTCGTCGGAGAGGCAGACCGCCCTGAGCGGCCTCCTCTCGGCGAGGAACCTGCCCACGAGCTCGGCGGTCAGGTGCATCGAATCGGCCGCACTGCCCCCGTTGCCGCAGACAAGGATGGTCCCGCCCCCCTCGAGGCAGGCGGCGCAGATCCTGACGACGGGGTCGAGCTGGGATGTGTCGAACACCCCGAGGGCCCTCCTGGCCTCCTCCATCCAACCCAGGCATTCGAGGTTCATCCCTTCCGCTCCTTCCTCCAGCGTCCGACGGCCTCTTCCCTCGACGGCAGAACATACCGGGTCGCGGTGGCGAGGGCGGAGTAGACCGGGCGCCTCGCGGACAGCCCGAGGTCGCTCCATCTCACCGGCTCCAGGCGGGCCGCCCGGGTGCCGGCGAACTCCTGCGCGATCGAGAACGGCGTCGCGGGGCCGCGGTTCACCGCGTGCACGAGCCCCCGGAACCCGTCCTCGAGCATGGCGAGAACGGCCTCGACCAGATCGGGGGCGTAGGTGACGCACGCGGTCTGATCCACGACCGCCCTGACGCGATCCCCCGACTCCAAGCCGGCGAGGAGCCTGGGGACCAGGCCCCTCCCGCCTGCGAAGAGCCACGAGGTCCGAACTACGATGGCCGATGGGTTTTCGAGCGCCCGCATCTCGCCGGCCAGCTTGCTCTCGGCATAGACGTTCGCGGGGGAAACCGGGCATCCCTCGATGAAGGGGGTGTCGGAGGGACCGCTGAAGACGTGGTCGGTGCTGAACGTAACGAGCCTGGCCGCCGCACGGGCGAGGCCTTCGACCGCGGCGGCATGGATCCGGAATGCCTCCTCGCCGTGGGTTTCGCAGTAGTCGACATCTGTGAGAGCGGCGCAGTTGATGACGGTGCCGGCTCCGCTCGCGGCTACGAGGGCGGCGTTGCCGGCAGGACTGGCGGCCAGGTCGGTCTCAGGGAGGTCGACGCCGGTGGCCAGCGGTCCCAGGCGTTCCATGAACAGGCTCCCGAGTAGCCCGCGCGATCCCGTCACCAGGTATCTCATCTCGCGAACCTCCCGTACTCCTCGGGAAGATCGCGGTTCGACAGGACGGCGGAGGGATTCATGCGAGTGAGCGCCTCCCAGCGTTCTCTGCCGATCCTGCCTGCAACCGGGTCCTCCAGTGCACCCAGGGTCATGCCCCCCGGGCCGTGGCAGTCGCTTGCCAGGAAGCTGCAGAGTCCGTCCTCGAGCAGCCCCAGCGCCGTGTCCCTCGCGGCAGGCCCGCCCATCTCGAAGCTCCTCCCGCTGACCTGGCCCAGGATCCCCAGCCGGGCCAGGACGGCGAGCCGGCCCGGCCTGAGGGAGCACCAGCGATACCTCTCGGGATGTGCCAGCACGATCCTCGGGACGGACCTCGAAAGCGTCCAGAGCCTGAACAGGGCCCCGGCCCAGGACATCCCCGCCGGAAGCTCCGCGAGCACCCATCCCGATCCAGGATATGTGGGCATGCGCGAAGCCCGGCCCCTGCCGGGCGATGCATCGAGCAGGACCTCGGCGCCGAACCCGATCCTGATTCCGGGAGCCTCCTCCCGTGCGAAGGCCGCGAACTCGGAGAACCTCTTCTCCCGCCTTGCGGAGCCGTCTCCGGCCATGGAGACATGCGGGGTGGCGACGAGGGTCAGTCCGCCCTTCGACGCGGAGGCCGCCTCGTGAAGCATCGCGGCCGACTCCTCCCAGGTCGACGCCCCGTCGTCGATGCCCGGAACGATGTGGCAGTGGATGTCTACGAGCCCGGCGCTCATTCCGCCCTGCAGCTCTCGGAGCCCGGGAGGGGCCTCTGGGGGAGGAGGCGGAGCCGCCTCCTCCCTCCCCCCTTCACGGCGCGCAGCCTGACGAGCCCGGCCGGGCGCGAGGGTTCGCCGAACGGCTGTATCTCGAAGGCCTCCATGCCGAACGCCCTGCAGGACACCAGCATCTCCTCGAGCGCCTGAGGCCTGTTCACCGTCCGGTACTCCCCGCCCGCCCGGAGCAGGTGCGACGCCGCCCGGGCGAACAGCGAGCGGGCGACCGGGCCGGCCAGCCTCTCGAGCCGCCTGCGCATCCCCTGCGGCAGCCTGGAACGCCCCTCGTCCCCGTAGGGCGGGTTGGACGTGACGAGGTCGGCGATGCCGCCGGCCACGAGGTAGGGCACTTCGGAAACGTCGCAGCAGACCCTGAGGGCTCCTTCGATCCGGCACGAGGAGAGGGCGGCCCGGTCGAGGTCCACCAGGAGCCAGACAGGTCCTTCCTCAGCGGGGACGAATCCGGCCACTCCGCCCGAACCGGCTCCGAGATCGGCGGCGAACGCAGGCTTCAGGAGCCCGATCCCGTCGGCGAGCGCGGCCGTGTCGGATGTCGGACCGGGAGAGCCCATGTCAGCGGTAGGGTGCCTTGGCCACGCCCCAGGTGCATGCGTCTTCGGGGTACTCCTCGAGGCGGAAGTCCTCCCAGCGGCTGATGTACCAGTAGGAGGACGCGTCCTCGACCATCGTGATCCGGGCCTGGCCGACCGCCGGATTCTCCCATCCGGCGTGCTCGCTCCCCGCGACCACGATCGAGTACTCCCTCCAGATCACGGCGCTGTCCATCGGGGCGGGAGGATCGGAGTAGCCGGGCACAAACGAGAAGTATGCCACCACGAGGCTGTCCTCCGGCAGGGAATCGCCCGAGGTGGAGGCGAGGAGGTTGTACACCGACGTGAACTCGGCGTCGAAGTCCCATGCGTCGAAATCGTAGTTCCAGGGGGATCCGCCGTACTCCACCGCATCGGCGGGATCGGCCGTGAAGACGAACGACGTGTCGAGACAGGCGGAATAGATCGTGATGCTCCTCGACTCGAGGCCGATATCCAGGTTGTACATCACCATCGACGGCGAAGTGGGCGGCTGCGTGGGGTCCTGGACCTCCCCGGGGTCCTCGGGCTCCCTGGGGTCGAACAGCGAGCAGCCGGGCGCCTGCAGGAGAACCGCAAAGGCCAGAAGAAGGGATGTGAGGGGGGAACAGGTAGTTGAAGCCGACCGAGGCGTTCCAGTAGCTGTCTCTGTCTCGGGATGCATACGAGTCGACGCCCCCGGTACCATGCTAGAACAGGTAGTTGAAGCCGACCGAGGCGTTCCAGTAGCTGTCTCTGTCATCGGAATAGAAGGTCCTTTTCAGGTTGAGGGAGAGTATGCCCTCCCCGAGGCTCATCCTGGTCCTCAGGCCGAGGTGGTGCAGGTTGTCCTCCTGGGGCTCGAGGAAGGATGTGTCGAGGAACTTCCTCCTCGAGAACTCGTACGAGTAGCTCGGCGTGATGCCTATGCCCGAACCGAGCCTGAATCCGCCGTTCAGGGTCACGGTGCTGTTGATGCTCTCCTCCGACCTGCTGAACAGCGAGTTCTCGTAGCTGCCCTGGTCCTGCAGCCTCAGGTTGTGGGAGATGCCCAGCATGGTGGAGTCGGACTGGACCCTCTGGATGGAGAGCCGCGATTCGAGCCTCCTGAACAGCAGGTCGTTGCCGGTCGAGCTCTCGGGGAACCTGTAGGTGGTGTAGTCGGCGCTCACGTCGATCGTCTCGCTGATCTCCCAGCCCAGGCCCAGGTCGTACTCGACCCCGGGCGAGAAGCTGTAGGTGGACGAGTTCCTCGAGTTCGCCGAGTAGTCGGACTTGAGGTAGACCGTCTCGAGGTTCTGGCCCTGGACCCTGCCCAGGAGGGTCATCCTCGAAGAGACCGGGACCTCCGCCGATAGCGAGAGGACCTCGCGGAGCTCGTCCTTGTCGCTGTTGTCCTGGAGCGTGTCCCCGAAGCCCGGCCAGGAGCCCTCGGTGTCGAACCTCGCGAGCTGGATGCTCCTCAGGAAGACTATCCTGGAGTCGCCCGGGAGGTATGTGACCGTGGCATTCAGCACCCTGGTGTCCCAGACCTCGTAGATGTCGTACAGCTCGTTGTCCGGGAAGCCCGTCCTCTTCCTGTCGCTCCTGTCGAACGTCCTGCTGAAGACGATGTCCGACGAGAGGGCGTCCATCATCTGCCACCTGACATGGGCGTCGATGCTCCTCGTCCTCTCGAGCCTGTCCCTTGGGTCCTCGCGGCTGGTGGAATCCTCGTACTCCCAGTACCGGTTGGACCAGGACCAGTCCGTGCCGAGCTCGAAATCCACGGCGTCGGCGAACTTCGGGAGGGTCAGCGTCGTGGCATGGCTCCAGTCCTGCTGCCTGATGCTGTACGAGGAGTCCGTGTAGGTGGAGAAGATCCTGGCTGCCGCGAGCTGGACGCTCAGCGAGCCGCCCTCGAAGGCCCCCGGGAAGGTGTATCCGAATCTGGCGGCCAGGTCGTCGCTGCCGGTGTCGAGCTGCTCGCCCATGACCCTTCCCTCGGCCATGGTGAAACTCGTGGAGAGCCTGTCGATGAGCGGCTTCTGGACCGAGACGCTGAAGTTCCTCACGCCGCCCTCGTCGTGGGTGTCCAGCGTGCTGTCGCCGGAGATCTGCTCCGAGTCCTTGAAGTGGAAGCCCAGGCCGATCAGGACCGAAGCCCAGTCCGCCGGCACGTACCTGACCTGTCCCGTGGCAGTGTTGTCGACCTGGTCCTGTATCGTGTCGCCATATCTCTCCTCCAGCGAGATGCTGCGGGAGATCGCGGAGGAGAGCTCGATCCTGTCCTGCGGGTTCCAGCGAAGGGCGGCGTTCCCGGACCTGCCGTCGATGAACCTCTCGAGCTGATAGCTCCTGTCGGCCGTGAACGAGGCGTCGAGGCTCATGCTCACGGTGCTCGAGATAGCCTCGGCGAACGAGAAGGAGTTGAGGAGCTTGCTCGTCTCCTTCACCTGCTCGAGGCCAAGGTTGTAGCCGATGTCGTAGGCCGGCGCGAGCGATGCCAGCGCCAGCAGCAGCAGGAACCCCCTCATCATGCCCCCAGCTCCGCCATCCTCCTGAAGCACTCCGGAGGAAGCTGTTCGGCCCTCAAGCCCGAATCTATGCCGGCCAGTCCGAGGAGGGTAGCAGCCTCCTCCCGCCCCATCGCGGCCGCGAGGTTGTTGAGGATCGTCTTCCTCCTGCGGGAGAACGAGACCGCCACGATCCTCCTGAAGGCGGGGACGAGCGCGGACGGCACGAGCTGGGCCTCCCTGCGCCTGAGTACGAGCACGCGCGACCTGACTGCGGGTTCGGGGAGGAAGTCGCCGGGCTCGGCGTCGAGGAGTGCGGATGCCTCGAAGAAGGGCCACAGGCCCAGGGCGAGCCTGCCGTACTCCTTCGATCCCGGGCCGGCCGTGACCCGGGCGGCCAGCTCGGCCTGGAGCATCACCACGGCCGTGCGGATCGACCCGAAACCGGGTTCGGCCAGCCTGAAGAGGGCCGGCGAGGAGATGCCGTAGGGGAGGTTCGCCGCCAGGGCGTCGAAGGGGGCGCCCGGTAGCGAGTCCGGATCGACTTCGAGGAAATCGGCGGTGACCACACGGAGGGGTTTCCCCGCGAAGATGCGCTCCAGACGGGCGGCCATGAGCCTGGAGACCTCGACCGCGGTGACCGGCCGCTCCGGTGAGACCAGGAATTCCGAAAGCGACCCCAGCCCCGGCCCGATCTCGAGGACGCTGCCCGCCGGACAGGCCCCGGCTATCCTGACGGCTATCGACTCGTTCACCAGGAAGTTCTGACCGAGGGCGCGGTTCGGCACCATCCCGAGTTCGTCCAGGGCCCTGCGGACCTCGACTGCGTTCACGCCTCTCCCCTCGTGACGAGAGGGAGGCCGAGGCGTTCCGCGACAGCGCGCACCCTCTCCATCTCCACCCCCTCGCAGGCCACCGCGGTGAGTCTGACCCGGGGGCCTGCGGACACGGCCAGCCGCACGAAGGCGAGAACGCTCTCCCAGGCGCCGGGCACGGACGGCCTGCAGATGGCGCGGTATGATGCGTCGTCCCAGGCGTTGAGGCTGACGCTCACCGAGTCGAAGAGCCTGACGACCCCCAGGACCTCGTCCTGCCCGGACGAGGAGAGTGCGAGCCCGTTTGTGTTCAGTCTGAGCCGCCAGCCTAGCGACCGTGCCAGGCCGGCCGCGCGGCGCAGGAGCTCGAGCCGCGACGTGGGCTCACCGTAGCCGCAGAACACCATCTCGCTGAAGCCGCGCCGGGGGAGCCGCGAGATGCCCGACAGGACCCTCTCCTCCGAAGGCTCGACGCCCCCGTGCGCCAGGAGGTATCCCCCGAGGCCGTCCTCCGTGTTCCTGATGCAGAAGCGGCAGGAGTTGCCGCAGATCCCGGTGAGGTTCACGTAGGCCCTCCCGTCCAGCCGGTAGATCACCGAAGGCCGGGCCGAGGCTCCCTGCCGGAACGCCCTCTCGCTGTTGGCGGCCAGGATGGAGCAGGCTTCGCCGAAGGGCATCCCCCAGGCGGCGGCCACCGCGCGGGCGGTGTGGATCACGAAGGCGGGCTCGCAGGTCCGGCCCCTCACGGGTTCCGGCGACATGAACGGGCTGTCTGTCTCCACCAGTACGGAGCTCCGCGGCAGGGCCGCCAGGGTCCGCCGGAGCGATTCGTTGCGCCTGAACGTCACCGCGCCGGAGAATCCGATGAACCATCCCCTCGATGCAGCTTCGAGCGCGGGTCCGTCCGGGCCCGTATAGCAGTGGAGAACGGCGCCGGGCGGGTCCAGGGCCCCGAGGGCCTCCACGATCTCAGGTTCGGCACCCCTGCTGTGGCAGACCAGCGGCAGGTCCAGGTCGGACGCCAGGCCTGCATGCGATGCGAGGAGTTCGCGCTGCAGTTCGAGAGGCGGGGCTCCCGGCCTCAGTTCGAGCCCCGTCTCGCCTATCGCGCAGACTCCCGGCTCGAAGGCGAGCCGCTCGATCTCCTCGAAGGACCCGGGGTTCTCAGCCTCGGCGGGATGGATGCCCACCGCCGCCAGGAGGCCGTGCTGCCGCGCGATGGAGACCGCCTGCGAGCTGGTGTCCCTGTCGATGCCCGGGACGACGATCCATCCCGTCCCGGCCGCCCTGGCGGCTTCGAGGACATCCTCCAGCCGTTCCGCGAGTCCCTGGAAGAACAGGTGGCAGTGGGTGTCGGGGGGGAGGGCGTCCGTCAGACGTCCCTCCGGATGACGTCATCCCTGTGGGGGCCGGTGGAGACGAGACGCACGGGCGCGCCGCAGAAGCGCTCCACGAATTCGACGTATCGCCTGGCGGGAGGCGGCAGGGCGCCCCACGAGCGCTCTCCGGAGATGTCCTCGGGGAACCCCGGCAGGGTCTCGTACACGGGCCTGCACGCGGAGAGCCCCCTGCCGAACACGGGCCGGCCGCCCGGCAGGCCTTCGTAGGAGGTGCACACCCGTATCTCGGGAAAGCCGCCCAGCACGTCCAGCAGGGTGAGTGCGATCTCCGAGCAGCCGTTGAGGGCGACCGAGTAGCGCATCAGCACGGCGTCGAGCCAGCCGCAGCGCCGGGGGCGGCCCGTGGTGGCGCCGTACTCCCTTCCCTTCCTCCGGAGCTCCTCGCCGGTGGGGTCGTCCAGCTCGGTTGGGAAGGGGCCTGCCCCCACGCGGGTCGAGTAGGCCTTCATCACCCCCGTGACCAGGGCGGCACCGGGGCCCAGTCCGAGGCTCTGGAAGGCGGAGGCGGCGGTGCACGAACCGGAGGTGACGAACGGATAGGTGCCGTGGTCGGGATCGAGCAGGGTGCCCTGGGCGCCCTCGGCGATCACGCAGACTCCGTCTGCGAGCATGCCCCTGATGGCGCTCCCGACGTCGGAAGCGAGCCCTGAGAGCTCGAAGGCGGCATCCACGAACTCGGCTGCCTGATGCGCCAGTCCGGGCCCGCTTCCCGGCATGCCGGCGGCCTCTTCGAGGAGGGCGTCCGACATCGACTCGAGAGCGCTCCTGTCGGCTGCGTCCTCGAGCCTGATCCCGGTCCTGCCGAATTTCCTCACATATGCCGGGCCGATCCCGCGCCCGGTGGTGCCTATGGCCCGTGAGCCCCTGCGGAGTTCCTCCTCCACCTCGACGAGTCTGTAGACGGGATGGACGAGATGCGCGGAGCCCGAGACGCGGAGCCTGTCCCTGACCGCATGGCCTGCGTCCGAGAGGGCTTCCATCTCGGCGAGCATCGCAACCGGGTCCAGCACGCAGCCCGCACCTATGAATCCGGCGATGCCGGGCCTCAGCATCCCCGAAGGGACCTGGTGGAGGACCACGGAGCCACCGTCCGTCTTCACCGTATGGCCTGCGTTGGCCCCGCCCGAGAACCTCGCAACGGCACCGGAGCCGGGGGCCAGGTGGTCCACGACCTTTCCCTTGCCCTCGTCACCCCAGCCCAGGCCTACGACAATCCTCAGCGGCATGTCATCCGACCCTCTGGGGCCTGGCCCTCTTCCTCACCTTGAGGGGCTCGCCGCCGTCCCTGACGCACTCTTCCGTCACCACGAGCTTCTTCACCGTATCGCGCTCGGACGGCAGGTTGTACATCGATTCCAGGAGGATGCGCTCCATGATCGCCCTGAGACCCCTCGCCCCGCTCTCGGTCTTCCTCGCGAGGCGGGCCACCTCGTGGAGGGCGGCATCCCTGAACTCCAGCTCGACCCCCTCGATCCGGAAGAAGTAGGAGTACTGCTTCACCAGGGCGTTGCGCGGCTCGGTGAGGACCCTCACCAGGGCATCCTCGTCCAGGTCCTCCAGCGCGACCGTCACCGGCAGACGGCCCACCAGCTCGGGGATTATCCCGAACCTGACCAGGTCGTGGGGCTCGACCTGATCCAGAGCCGTCCCGGAGCGGGCCGAGGCCGCACCCGTCCTGCGGGCGTCCTCTGCGCCGAAACCTATGCTCTTGCGCGACAGTCTCTTCTCGACGATGTCCGAGAGCCCGTGGAACGAACCCCCGCAGATGAAGAGGATGTTGGTGGTGTCTATCGCGATGTTCTCCTGATAGGGGTGCTTGCGCCCGCCCTGGGGCGGGACGCTGGCCACGGTGCCCTCGAGTATCTTGAGGAGGGCCTGCTGCACCCCTTCGCCCGACACGTCCCTGGTGATCGAGGCGTTCTCGGACTTGCGCGAGATCTTGTCGATCTCGTCGATGTAGATGATGCCCTGCTGGGCTCTCCTGACATCCATCCCCGTCACGTGGAGGAGCCTGAGCAGGATGTTCTCGACATCCTCGCCCACGTAGCCGGCCTCGGTGAGGGTGGTTGCGTCGGCTATCGCGAACGGGACGTCGAGTATGCGGGCAAGGGTCCTGGCCAGCAGGGTCTTGCCCACCCCGGTCGGACCGAGGAGCAGGATGTTGCTCTTCTCGATCTCGACGCCGGCGCCGGGGTCCTCGGTCGCCCTGAGCCGCTTGTAGTGGTTGTAGACCGCGACGGAGAGGACCCTCTTGGCCTTCTCCTGCCCGATGACCCACTCGTCGAGCCTGCGCTTGATCTCGTCGGGAGGGGGCACGGGCTTCTCGGCGACCGGGGGGGTCTCCGCGGGCACCGCCTGGTCGTTCTCTTCCAGCAGTTCCGAGCAGTAGCGTATGCACTCGTCGCATATGCTCACCCCCGGGCCCTGGATGATCCTGTTGACCTGTCCGGCGGTCCTGTTGCAGAACGAACACTTGCCGGGCCTGGCCATCACTGCCTCTTGGAGTTGAGGATGTTGTCGACGAGACCGTACCCTACCGCCTCGCCCGCATCCATCCAGAAGTTCCTGTCGGTGTCGATCTCGATCTTCTCGAGCGGCTGTCCGGTGTGGTCGGCCAGGATGCGGTTCAGCTCGTGGCGCGTCTTGATGATCTCGCGCGCCTCGATCTCGATGTCGCTGGCCTGCCCCTGCACGCCGCCCATCGGCTGGTGGAGCATCACCCTGGCGTGCGGGAGGATGTTCCGCTTGCCCGCTGCGCCGGCCGAGAGCAGCACGGCGGCCATGCTGGCCGCGGATCCGAGGCAGAAAGTGGCCACGTCGGGCTTGATGAAGTTCATCGTGTCGTAGATGGCGAGGCCGGAGGAGACGATGCCCCCGGGGCTGTTGATGTACATGTTGATGTCGCGCTCGGGGTCCTCGCCGGCGAGGAAGAGGAGCTGAGCCACCACCACGCTCGCGCTGGCGTTGGTGATGACGTCGCCCACGAACACGATCCGCTCCTTCAGGAGCCTGGAATAGATGTCGTAGGACCTCTCGGTATTGCCTACCCGCTCGACTACAAACGGGATGATCGACATGTCTCGTCTCCCTTCAGTCCGCAGGGACGGGTGGCTCGCATTCCCTCCAGGACCAGCCCTGGCCCTGCCCGCCTTCCTCCGTCGGCTGCGGCGCGGGAGCCGCATCGCGGATGCCGGCCTTCGAGAGAATGTACTCCATGGTCCGGCGGTTCCTTATCCTGTCGACGGACGACGCCCGGGACCCGGTGCCGGCGGTCTCCTTCGCGATCTCCTCCTCGGTGGGGCCGATCGACTCCCTGATGCCGATGGCGCGAAGCACGAGGAACTCGCGGACCTTCCTCGCGGCTATCTCCCTCAGGGCCTTGTCGGTCTCCTCGTCGCGGCCGCCCTCGAGGTTCTTCGCCAGATCCTCGGTGAGGTTCTCCACCATGTACGCAGGGGGCTCGAACGTCATCCCGGAGAGAATCCTCTCCAGAGCCTGCGACTCCAGCATCTCCTGCCTGTCGATCCTCCAGCGGGCCTCCGCCCTTTCGCGGATCGAAGCCCTGAACTCCTCGAGGGTCTGGAACCCGCCGGCCTTCTTCGCCAGTTCGTCGTCCAGCTCCGGCAGCACGGGCTCCCGCACTTCGGCGATCTCGAACCTCGTGGGCTTGCCGTTCTCCGCTCCCTCGACCGCCGCATCGAACTCGATCCGGGCAGTGAAGGAGTCGCCCGGGGAACGTCCGGTCAGCAGCGCGTCGAGCCCGGCGCCGAGATCGGCCCTTCCGATGCGGAGTGCCATCTTCTCGGGCTCCCTGGCGTCGCCCGGGCGGCTCGCGTCCACCAGGACGAGGTCGAGGTCCTGCGAGGGCCTGTCCACCTTCCGGTAGTCGACCAGCTTCCAGCGCAGGGCCTCCAGAGTCCTTTCCACGGCTTCGCCGGAATCGAACACCGGCAGTTCCAGCTCCAGGCGGTCATAGCCTTCGGGGGCATCGAGCTCGAAGAGCGTGAAGGTCTGCTCGAAGACATAGTCCTCGTGCTCGACGGGCAGAGCATCGCTCCCTGCCGCGTCGCGCCCGGAGAGGACCCAGTCCTGCTCGTCCAGCAGGGAGGCTACGAGGGCCTCCCTGAGGTCGTCGGCCACCTCGGCCCTGACCAGGTTGCCGAACCTGCCGTCTATCATGCTCCTCGGGATGTGGCCGGGCCTGAATCCGGGGATCTTGAGCTCCCTGTTTATCTTCGTCCTGACCTTCGCGAAGAGGGAGTCGACCATGCCGCTCTCGGCCGTGAAACGCACGACGGCTGAGCCGCCGGTCCTGCTGATGATTTCGTGACCCATTGCTCCCGTTTCTGTTGGCTGGTGCGAGAGGGGGGACTCGAACCCCCACAGGTTGCCCTACCAGATCCTAAATCTGGCGCGTCTGCCAGTTCCGCCACTCTCGCGTCGGGGGGGCGGACAAGCCACAATTATCCGAAACCGGGGGGCTCCGGTAAAGCGCGGGACAGGCGTCTCACTTCTGGAGGGCGGCTTCGGCCAGCCTGGCCTCCTCGGAATCCGGGTAGTCCGCGAGGATCGTCTCCAGGAGCCTGTCCCTGTCGGATTCCGCCCCGTGCGCCCCGTAGATTGCGGCGGCCCTCGAGAGCGCAGCCGGCGCCCTCTCGGAATCGGGGAACATGATGGACAGGGCCACGAGCTCCTCTATCGCCCTGTGGGCCAGGGAGAGGCCCTCGTGGCACAGGGCGGCGTAGTACAGGGCATCGTCGGCCAGCGCCCCGCCGGGGCTTGCCGCGAGGATAGACTGGAACCCCTCGGCCGCGGTCGCATAGCTCCTCTGCTGGTACTGGAGATAGGCCTCGTCGAAGGCCAGCTGCTCGGATCGCGAAGTGGAGTCGCCGGGAGCGGCGTACGAGCCGCCGGAACCCATCCGGCCCAGGAGGGATTCCATCTCGGCGGTGAGCTCGGCCATCTGCTCGACCAGCTCCGTGGCCCTGCTGCCAGACTGGGCCTGCAGACCCCTCAGGAGCGACTCATGCGTGCCCATCACCGTACGCATCGAGTCGAGCGTGGTTTCGACCCGCTCCTGACCCGCCTCCATCCTCTCCACCCTGCCGGGCATGTCGACGAACTGACCGCCCCAGCAGCCGCACAGGACGGCGAGAGCCGCGACGGCTGACAGTCTTGCCGGCGTCATTCCGGAAGCGCCCGGAAGTGCGCCCTGCGGTTCTGGGCCCACGAGGCCTCGTCGGAGCCGGTGACGAAGGGCCTCTCCTTGCCGTAGCTCACGTACTGGAGACGCGAGGAGTCGACGCCGTAGTTGACCAGGAAGTCCCTGACCATGATGGCGCGGCGCTCGCCCAGGGCGAGGTTGTAGTCGATCGTGCCGCGCTCGTCGCAGTGACCCTCGATGAGGACCTTGAAGCCGGGATTGGACATGAGATAGGCGGCGTCCTGCATCAGGGCCTCGGTGGCGGCCTGCGTGAGCTCGTTCGAGTCGTACTCGAAGAAGACGTCCCTCATGTTGGCCTGGTGGGTGTCGAGCCAGCTCAGGTCGGTCACCAGCGTATCGGTGTCCCAGACGCCGTAGTCGAGGGTGTCGGGCGTGAAGACGATGGTCGAGTCGGACCCGTCGTCGGTGTCCCTGCGGCAGCCGGACGTCCCCGGCACCAGGACGGCCGCGATGAGCAGCACAGGGAGCAGGACGGACACCTTCCTCCAGAACATGCGATCCCCCTTCAGTCGGCGGCCTGGGACGCCCGCGCGGGCGACCAGGTCGGACAGTAGCATTCCCCGGAATCCGTGAGCCGCTTCACGGCAAGGCTGTTGAGTTCAACGACGTAGACGGCCCTGCGGCCGTCCATGTTGCTCGAGAAGGCCAGATGGCGCCCGGTGGGCCCCCATGCGGGATCTTCGTTGAGGGAGCCCTCGAAGGTCACCTGCCTGACTTCGCTCCCGTCCGCGCGGCAGACGAAGATGTGTATGGCGCCGCCAGCCCTCGCGGCATAGGCTATCTGGTCTCCGCGGGGGGACCAGGCGGGGCTGTCGCAGTAGCCGTGGGCGTAGTTGAGCCTCGCGGCGCCCGACCCGGTGATGTCCATGACGTAGATCTGGGGAGAGCCGGCCCTGTCGCTCGTGAAAGCCACCTGCTGCCCTGTCGGTGACACGGCGGGCGATGTCTCGATCGAGCTTCGCGCGGTGAGCCTGGAAACGGAGCCGCTGCCCGTGGAGTACAGGAATATTTCGGCGTTCCCCTCCGCGCTCGCTGAGATCGCGATGGAAGCTCCATCCGGCGTCCAGCACGGGGTGGTGTTCAGGCCCTGCCGGGAGAGCAGCCGCCTCGCCCTCGCCTCCGCGACATCGTATGCGTACAGGTCTCCGTTGTCGGACCGGAACGATGTGAAGGCTATGGTCGATCCGTCGGGGCTCCACGCAGGGGTCGTGATGACCGACGTATCCCGGAGCAGCGCCGAGTAGCCGCGCGGGTCGAATCCTCTGCAGGCCAGGGAGTACCCGTCGGACGTGCGCAGCACGAATGCGATCCGGCAGCTCGCGATGCCGTTCTCGCCGGTCAGTGCGAAGACCGCGTCGTCGGCGAGGGCGTGGACCATCGTGTAGAGATCGTTCGAGGAGGCGGTGTACTCGCGGGTCAGGAGGACTTCACCGCCGGCCGTGACGTCTGCGGTAATCCTGAGACGCGATCCGCTCTCCTCTATCCTGGCCGAGATCCCGGCGTCCGCATCGTGCGAGGTGATGAGGAGCCCCGAGAAGTCGATGTCCGCCTCGAGCTGCTCGAGGGCCGGGCGGGTATAGTCGCGGTCGCCCTCGATGGTGACGCTCACCGGCAGGCAGTCCGAGCCGATGGGGGTCATCGGCAGGAAGTCGCCTGCGAATGCGGCGGCTGAGAGGGCGAGGAGCGCGGCCGGTCGAACCATGGGCTGGATTCCTCTCTTCTTCATTGCTCTCCGGAAAGCCCCAGGAACTCGATCCTGAGGACGGCGGGAGAGGTCCTGCCCGGCGGGAAGGGCGGCATCTGCGCCATCGCCAGCGCATGCTCGACAGCCCTGTCGAACACGTCCACGCCGCTCGTCCTGAGCGTCTCCACCTCCATGGAGCCGCCGGGGCCGACGGTTATCTCGATCCTGTAGCTCTGCTCGGGTACGGCGGAGGTCCGGAAGTTCCTCCTGATCGCGGCGAAAACCCTTCCCTCGTAGGTGGCTGGACCCGGAGCGCCCCCGCCGGATTCCCCTGCCGCATCCACCGCGATATAGCCGCTGGCGGCCCCGGAGGTTTCCACCTGGTGCGCCTGGCTGCCGGGATCCTGGACCTGGTCTTCGGGAGGGTTGGCGACATGGACGGGATTCTCATCCTCCGGGACGTCCTCGGTGACGTCCTCGACGGGGACGGTATCCTCCGGATCGACGGTTTCGACCTCGTCCTCCTGGAGTTCCGGGGGAACGTCCCCGGAGGCCGGTTCGACGTCTTCCGAGGGCGGTTCATCGACCTGCTCCGCTGCCGGGCCGGGCTCCCCGACGGTGACGACGCTCACCATCACTGCGTCGCCTCCTCCGAGAGGATCGGAGTGTCCGGAGAACCCCTGCACGATGAGCAGGATCAGGATCACCCCGGCATGCCCGAGGGACGAGACGAGAAGCGCCCGTGCGTTCACCGCCCGCCCTCCGCGACGGCTTCCTGGACGAGGCCCACGGTCTCGTAACCGCCCCTCCTGAGTTCGGAGAGGGTGGCCGCCACCGCTTCGTACCTGACGGCACGGTCCGCCCTGACGAAGGCCTCCGTCCGGCCGGAGGCGAGGGCCGCCTCGGCCAGGGGTGCGAGTTCGGCCATGGACAGGGGCTCGCCCGAGACTGAGAGGTTGCCGAGCGAATCGAGCTCGACCACGAGCGAGGTTCCGGGGTCGAGGCGCTGGATTATCCTTCCCTGGTCGCTCGAAGGGGGCCTTATGTCCACGCTCCGGTGCATGACGGGTCCGGCGAGCATGAAGACGACCAGAAGGGTCATCGTCACGTCGACCAGGTTGGTGATGTTGATCGACGAGAACTGGCTGTAGCGGGTCCTGATCACAGGGAGCCCCGTCTGCAGACATCGACGAGTTCCGAGAGGAACCTGTCCATGTCGCCGGCCAGCGAGTTGATCCTGCCCACCACGAAGTTGTGGAAGATGTTGGCGGGTATGGCCGCCAGAAGGCCCGCGACAGTGGTGGTGAGAGCGTTCGCCACGCCAGAGCCGATGACGCTGAGATCGGCGGTGCCCGTCTCCTTCATGCCGATGAAGCTCGTCAGGATGCCCCAGACCGTCCCGAGGAGACCTAGAAGCGGCGAGATCGACGTCACCGTGGCCAGGAAGCCGATGTTCCTCTCGCGTTCGGAGAGATCCTCGCCGGCCTCGCGCTCCAGCGCGGAACGGAGCAGGCCTGCTTCATCGGCATCGAGCGATCCCGTCCGGCCCGAGTCGGAACGCCTCTGGAGGAACCGCCCCGCCTCGGCGTACATCCTCGCAAGGGGTCCGATCTCCCTGCTGCGGCTCCAGAAGTCGTTCCCGGGGGGCTTTCCTGTCGTCCTCAGGGCGTCCATGAAGAGCCTCGACGACCCCAGCACCTTCCTGAACTCCCTCAGCTTGGCTATGGCCACCGCCCAGGAGCCTATCGAGAGGATCAGGATGACGATGAGGATGACGCTCGTTACGAAATCCGACTGGCCGAGGACTTCGAAGACCTCACGCATCTGATCTCCCCCCGGCCTGTACGGCAATAGCCTCGATCTCGACCAGGGCGCCGAGCGGGAGGGCCTTCACGGCGAAGGCCGCCCTGGCCGGGTATGGCTCCTCGAAGAATCCTGCATACACGGTGTTGACCGCGGGGAAGTCGGCCATGTCGGCCAGCAGGACGGTCGTCTTGGCTACGTCGGACAGGGAGAGCCCCCCGGCTGCCAGGACGGCCCGGATGTTCTCGAGGGCGCGGGAGGCCTGGGCCTCCACCCCCTCCACCAGCCGGCCCGTCGCGGGGTCGATCCCGAGCTGGCCGGAGACGAACGCGATGCCGCCGGCTGCGGCAGCCTGGCTGTACGGGCCGACCGGCATGGGAGCCGTGTCGGTACGGATGCCCCGGGGTCTCAAATCTGGCCCTCCCTCGTGTGTGATTCCCGTCAGGACGATTATACATACTCGCGGCCGGAGTTGTTCCGTCAGCGGTCACGGCCGCGGAGACGGCGGGGGATCCTCATGGGAAAGCCCGCATTACCGGCGTCCTCAGGGTCTGTTCTTCGGGGCGGGCGGCTGTTCCCGACCGGCTTCGTGTGTTATGTTTGCTGTCGAAGACCACAACACGGAAGGCGGTGCCTGATGAAGAAGGACGATACCTTCGTCTGCGGGCAGTGCGGCATGGAGATCACGGTCTCCAAGTCCTGCGACTGCGGCGACAACTGCGCGACGTTCACCTGCTGCGGCCAGGCGATGCAGAAGAAGGAGCCCAAGAAGGGCTGCTGCTGCTGCGGCTGAGAAACTGATCCCCGGACGGGGCGGGGGCCCGGTCTCCCGCCCCTTCCCGCCCCCCCCAGAACGCTTTTGACTCCTTTAACTTTCTCCGACACTCCCTGCAATCGATCCTCCCAGACAGCTACTCATGCCTGCAACATCCGATTCCATGGAAGCGCAAATTCCTCACATCATACTCTCATTCATGTGTTTACCAAAGATCTTGCGACATATTCCAGCATTGATAGAAGCAAAGTATTACGGGATGCATACATATCTGTGAACCGTATCACAAGCTATAAGGTTGCTGCGCAATGGTATGCTGCTGCATTTCAACAATGTGAAACCAGGAATCGACCCGCCGCCCTCAGCGCTTCCTGGCGAGGACCCTCACGGCGAGGATCAGGATCACCGCGAACAGGACCAGGCGGGGTATCAGCACGAGCGAGGCCACCCAGGAGACTATCGAGACCGCAATGGCTCCCAGGATGATGACGAGGCTCTCGAGGCAGCACATACGCCTAGAGCAGGCCCGCCAGCCGGACCAGTTCCGGGTCGATCCCCTTCCGGAAGGTCCAGGAGTCGGCCAGGGGATGGCGGACTATCCTGCGGGCGATCTCGCCCACCATGCACGGTGCCGCACCCTCGCAGAGCGCATCGACGGCCGCCCAGCCGAGCTTGGAGGCCAGGACCCTGTCCGACGTGGTCGGAGAGCCGCCCCTCTGGACGTGTCCGAGGACGGTGACCTGGCATTCGATGCCGTGGTCCGCCTTCAGCCTGGACGCAACGGCGCGCGCACCGCCGTCCTCGTCGCCTTCCGCGCATACGAGGATGCTCGATCTGCGCCCCTCGTCCCTGCGCCTGCGTATCATCGCCGCCAGCGCGTCGACGTCTGTGCGCGTCTCGGGGAGGAGTATCGCCTCGGCGCCCGAACCCACGCCCGCCTCGATGGCGATGAAGCCCGCGCTGCGGCCCATCACCTCCACGATGAACACCCTGTCGTGGGAGGCGGCCGTGTCCTTGATGCGGTCTATGGCGTCCAGGGCCGTGTTGACCGCGGTGTCGTAACCTATCGTGTAGTCGGTTCCCCAGACATCGTTGTCGATGGTGCCGGGGACTCCCGCCACGGCCACGCCCTGCTCGCGGGCCAGGGCGTCCGCGCCCCGGAAGCTGCCGTCGCCACCGATGACCACGAGCCCGGTTATGCCGTGCTTCCGGATGTTGGCGGAGGCCTGCGCCCGCCCGTCGAAGGTGAGGAAGGCCTCGCTGCGGGCCGAGTGCAGGATGGACCCGCCCCTCTGGATGATGTTGCTGACATCGCCCCAGCACATGTCGGAGATCGAGTCCTCGATCAGCCCCTGGTACCCGCGGAGCACGCCGGATACGCGGAGGCCGCGGTGAAGAGCGCTCCTCACCACGGCCCTGATGCAGGCATTCATGCCCGGGGCGTCGCCTCCGCTGGCCAGGACTGCTATGCGGTCCATGGCCGGGGCCACCTCAGGCCTTTGGCTCCCTGGATTCCTTCAGGGGGCTCTTCTGCTCCTTGCGATCCTTCTTCCTGTCCTTCTTCTCCTTGTCCTCGGGCTTGAAGGCCACGGGGGAGTCGACGAACTCGAGGATGAAGGCCTCTGCAGCGTCGCCCATGCGGGGGCCCAGCTTGAGCAGCCTTGTGTATCCGCCGGGCCTCTGGGCGTAGCGCGGCCCGAGGTCGTTGAAGACCTTCCGGACTGCTTCGGCGCCGTACACGTGGCGTGCCACGGTTCGCCTGGCATGGACGGTGTCGGTCCTGCCGCGGGTCACGATCTTCTCGACCATGCTGCGCGCGGCCCTGGCCTTGGCTTCGCTGGTGACCACCCTCTCATGGATGATGATCGAGGTGACGAGGTTCCTGAGGAGCCTGGTCCTCTCTTCGGGCTTGCGGCCCAGCTTCGGTGTCGTCTTCCTGTGTCGCATAGGTCTCCTAGTCGCGGCTCTCCGAAAGCCCCATGCCGTATTCGGCCAGCAGGCCCTCGAGGATCTTCAGTGAGGATGGGCCGAGGTTCTTGACGGCGAGGAGCTCCGCCTTGGTCCTCGAAGCGATCTGGCCCAGCGTCGAGATGCCGCCGGCCTCCAGCGTTGCAGCGAGCCTCGGGGGCATCGCGGTCTCGGACAGGGGCAGGTTCGCGAAATCCTCCGCCTCTTCGTCGGAGTCGCCTTCGGCGCCCTGGGCTCCGGCCTGCCTGCCGCCCAGTATCATCTCGAAGTGCCTGAGCAGGATGTCGCAGGCCGCATCCATGGCTTCGCGCGGACCGATGCTTCCGTCCGTCTGGATCTCCATGGCGAGCCTGTCGTAGTCGGTCCTGTCGCCGACCCTGGCGCTGTCCACCTCGAAGTTGACCTTGCGCACGGGGCCGAACCACGAATCGAGCAGGATGTCGCCGATCTCTTTGCCGCGGCCCAGATCGTGCCAGTCCTCGGCGGTTACGTAACCCTTGCCGCGCTCGACGGTCAGCTCGACGTGGAGCTTCGATCCGGGGCCGACCTCCGCGATGGGCAGGTCGCCGTTGAGGATGTGGAGGAACGAGTCCCCCTTGAAGTCCGACGCCTTCGTCTGGGCGGGGCCCTTCGCGTCGAGGACCAGCTTGCCGGGCCCGGTGCCGTCATGGCGGATGTCGAGGGACTTGATGTTCAGCACGATGTCCGGCACGTCCTGGTAGACGCCCGGGAGCGGTGTGAACTCGTGGTTGGCCCCCGCGATCCTCGCTACGACAGGCGCTGCGCCTTCCAGCGAGGACAGCAGCACGCGCCTGAGGGCGGTGCCGAGGGTACGTCCGAACCCGCGCTCGAGAGGGGTGACGACCAGCCTGCCGTACGTGCCGGTCAGGCTCTCCTCGTCCCACTCTATGCGGTCCGGTAGATGAAGGCTCCTGTACTCCATGCGCTCCCCCCGACAGGAAGAAAGCCAACTCCGGGATCGCCGCGCCACGGGCGCGGCGGCGGTGTCAGGACAATAACTACATCCGGCGCCGTTTTGTCTGACGGCAGCCGTTGTGGGGAATCATCGTGATGTCCTTGATGCCCGTTACCTCCAGCCCGGAGGACTGGAGGGCGCGCACCGCGGATTCGCGGCCCGAACCCGGCCCGCGGACCCATATCTCGACCCTGCGGAGCCCCGACTCGACCGCCCGCTCGGCGGCCTGTACGGCTGCCTGGGAGGCTGCGAACGCGGTGCCCTTGCGGGTACCCTTGACTCCGGTCGTCCCGCCGCTCGACCAGGTGATCACGTTGCCGCGCAGGTCGGTGATGGTGATCATCGTGTTGTTGAAGGACGACTTCACATGTGCTATGCCGTTGACGTCCGTGACCTTCGTGATCTTCCGGGCGGTCGTGCGGCTCCTGGCCTGAGACTGAGACTTGGGCAACGCGTGCTCCTCCCTCTACCGCTTCTTCATATGGCCGATGCGCGGCCCTTTTCTCGTGCGGGCGTTGGTGTGTGTCCTCTGGCCCCGGACCGGCAGGCCCCTGCGGTGCCTGAGACCCCTGTAGCAGCTGATGTCCATCAGCCGCTTGCGGTTCATCGCGATCTCGGCCCTGAGGGCGCCCTCGACCTTGTACTCTGCGTCAATGAGCTTCCTGAGGACGGCGATCTCGTCCTCGGTGAGCTCGTCGGTCTTCTTCTCGGGAGGGATGTCCGTCCGGGAGAGGATCTCCCTGGCCGAGGCCAGCCCCAAGCCGTAGATGTACGGCAGGGCGTACAGAATCATCTTGTTCCTGGGAAGATCGACACCCGAAATCCTTGCCACCGTTGACCTCCGAAGACCGGCTTATGCAGCTAGCCCTGACGCTGCTTGTGCTTGGGATTGCGCGGGCAGATCACGAGGACCTTCCCCTCACGGCGTACGATGCGGCAGTAGTCGCATATCCGCTTCACAGAACTCCTGACCTTCATCGTCCCATCCTCACTTGTATCGATAGGTGATCCGGCCCCGTGCCAGATCGTACGGGCACAGCTCGACCGTCACCCTGTCCCCGACCAGGATCCTGATGTAGTTCATCCGCATCTTGCCGGAGACGTGGCACAGCACAATGTGCCCCTCCGGCTTGTCGAGACTGACCCTGCACATGTTGTTCGGGAGGGTCTCCTCGACGGTGCCGTCGACTACTACACCCTGGTCCTTGGCCACTTGCAAACCTCTTTCAGCGAACCCGCGTAGAATGCGAAGTATCGCAAATGCTAATCAGGCAGTCAACACCAGCGGTTCACCACCGGTGACCACCACGGTATGCTCGGCGTGGGCCGACAGGCTGCCGTCCTCGGTGACTATCGTCCAGCCGTCGTCCAGGATCCTCACGTGCCACCCGCCCCTGTTGACCATCGGCTCGATCGCTATGGCCATGCCGGGCTTCAGGGGCATGCCTGTCCCGGGGCGTCCGTAGTTGGGGACCTGAGGATCCTCGTGGAGCCTCCTGCCGATGCCGTGCCCCACCAGATCCCTGACGACGCTGAAACCGGCATGCTCGACATGCCGCTGGACGGCGGCCCCTATGTCGCCGACCCTGTTCCCGGGACGGGCCGCGTCTATCCCCAGGCCGAGGGCCTCGTAGGTGACGCCGACCAGCCTCGCCGCCTCGGGATCGGCAGTCTCCCCGACAAGGAAGCTGTCCGCGGCGTCGCCGTGGTAGCCGCTCTTGACGACTCCGACATCGAGGCTCACCAGATCTCCATCTGCGAGCTTGGTCGGACCGGGAATGCCGTGCACGACGACGGAGTTCACCGAGATGCACACCGACGCCGGGTAGCCCCTGTACCCGAGGAAGGAGGGGCTTCCGCCCTCCGACCGGATCAGTTCGTTGGCCATCCCGTCGAGTTCGGCCGTGGAGACGCCAGGGACCGAGGCGCGCCTGAGCTCGACGAGGACCATTCGAACGATCCTGCCGCTCTCCTGCATGTGCCTGATCTGTGTGGCGGACATCACGCCCATGGCATGACCGCCTGCTCGAGCCTCGACCAGACCTCTTCGACTCCCGCGTCGCCGTCGATCCTGGCGAGCCTCGGGCCGTAGTACGAGAGAAGGGGTCCGGTGACCCTGTGGTATTCCTGGAAGCGCCTCCTGATGACTTCGGGCTCGTCGTCCGCACGGCGCTCGAGGGTCCTGCCGCAGGAAGGGCAGGCTCCTCCCGGAGCGCGCACCGGCCCGCACGACGGGCAGGTGTACCTGTCGCCCAGGCGCCTGAGCACCTCGCCCTCGCTGACGTCGAGGAACACCGCCCCGTCGATCGGGACCGAGTCCGCCAGGAAGGCGTCGAGGCTCCGGGCCTGGGCGATGTTCCGGGGGTATCCGTCGAGTACGAACCCGCCCGGCCCGTCGATCCTCGAGAAGACCACCCTGTCGACGGTTTCGTCCGCCACCAGCAGGCCGGCCTTCACGATTCCCTCTATCTCCCTGCCCAGGGGCGTGCCCCTCCCGATCTCCTCGCGGAAGATCGCTCCCGTGGAGAGATGGGCCAGGCCGAACCGGGCGGCGGCCCTGGCGGCCTGCGTGCCCTTTCCGGCTCCGGGGGGCCCGAGGAGGGAGATCCTCATGCTATCTGCGTCCCCTTATCCTGCCCTTGGCGAGGAAGCCGTCGTAGTGCCTCATCAGCAGGTGGGTCTCGATCTGCCTCAGCGTCTCCAGGGCCACGCCCACGACGATGAGCAGGCTCGTGCCGCCGAACGCGAAGTCCACGTTGGCGGAGCTGATGAGCAGCATCGGCAGGATGGCGATGATCGCGAGGAACAGCGAACCCGGCAGCGTGACCCTTATCAGCACCCGCTCGATGTAGCTGGCCGTGCTCTTGCCCGGCTTCCTGCCGGGGATGAAGCCGCCGTACTTCTTCATGTTGTCGGCGAGGTCCTGGGGGTTGAAGACGATGGCCGTGTAGACGTACGTGAAGAGGATGATCAGGGCCGCGTACACGATCATGTACAGGGCGCTGGCGGGCGAGAAGATCCTGTTCACGGTCTCGTCTATGCCGCTGTTGGGGAAGAACATCGCGATGCTCGCCGGGAACATCAGGAACGACTGGGCGAAGATGATGGGGATGACGCCAGCCGTGTTCAGCCTGAGCGGTATGTGGGTGCTCTGGCCGCCGTACACCTTGCGCCCGCGCACCTGTCTGGCGTAGGTGACCGGGATCTTCCTCTGGGCCTCCGTCATCAGCACGACGAAGGCGATCACCGCGAACATGAACACCAGCAGGAACACCACCGAGACGAACGATGTCTGCTGGAGGACGAAGACGTTCCGGTAGAGCCCCGCCAGCCCGTCGGGGATCCTGCCCACGATGCCCGCGAAGATGATCAGGCTGATGCCGTTGCCTATGCCGCGCTCCGTGATCCTCTCGCCCAGCCACATCACGAAGATCGTGCCCGTGATGAGCGTGAGGACCGTCTGGACCGTGAACCCGAGGCCGGGGTGCGGCACCACTCCGGGGGCCTGCGAGTTGAGGCTGACGATGTACTGCGAGATGCCGAGCCCCTGGATCAGCCCGAGGCCGACCGTGGAGTACCTCGTTATCTCCGTCATCTTCTGCCTGCCCGCCTCGCCCTCCTTCTTCAGCTTCTCGAAGTAGGGCATCACGGACGTGAGGAGCTGGATGATGATCGAGGCCGAGATGTACGGCATGATGCCCAGGGCGAAGATACTGGCGCGGCTCAGGGCTCCTCCGACGAACAGGTCGTAGATGCCCATCATGTTGCCGGCGGCGCCCCTGAAGGCCTCTTCCAGAGCGTTCACATCGATGCCCGGGACGGGTATGAACCCGCCGATCCGGTAGACGGCAAGGAGGAGCAGCGTATAGAAGATCTTCTTCCGGAGTTCCGGGATCTTCATTATGCTCTCGAAACCTCGCATCAGTCGAGCACCTCTACTGCTCCGCCGGCCTGCCTGATGGCGCCGGCCGCGCTGGAGCTGAAGGCATGCGCGCAGACCGTGAGGCGGGTCGAGAGGGTTCCCGTACCCAGGATCTTCACGGGCCTGAGCCTGCTGGAGATGAGCCCTGCGTCCCTGAGCTCGTCGGGCGTGACCACCGAGTCCTCGGGGAACCTGGCGAGGAAGCCGACGTTCACGACCTGGTAGACTGTCGTGTAGCGGGCGTTGTTGAAGCCCTTGTGGCTGAGCCTGCGCTGCAGCGGGAGCTGTCCTCCCTCGAACCACGGGTGGATGCTGCCCCTGGCCCTCTGGCCCTTGTGCCCCTTGCCGGCGGTCCCGCCGTTGCCCGTACCGTCGCCGCACCCGCGCCGCTTGCGCTCGCGCGTGGCTCCCGCGGCGGGTCTGAGATGCTGGAGGCGTCTCATCCGCTGACCTCCTGGACCGTGACCAGGTGCCTGACCCGGAAGATCATCCCGCGGATCTCGGGTCTGTCCTCATGTACAACGGTCTGGTTCATCCTCCGGAGGCCCAGGGCCTCGAGGGTCCTCTTCTGAACGAGCGGGCAGTGTATGCCGCTCCTTATCTGCTTGACGGCGATCCTCTTGTCAGCCATCGGTCCGCTTCCTTCGCTGGATCATGCCCCTGCGGGCGGTGTTGATCCGGTCGATGGTGCCGAGGTCCCTGAGGCCGGCGAGGGTGGCCTTCACCACGTTGTGGGGGTTGTTGGTGCCCTGCGACTTGGTGAGGACGTCGCGGATGCCGGCGCACTCCATGATGGCCCTGACCGTGGACCCGGCTATGACGCCGGTACCCGGACTGGCCGGCCTGAGGAGGACGCGGCCCGCGCCGTACTCGCCAGTCACGTCGTGGGGAAGGGTCCTGCCGTCCGTGATGGGAACGTCGATCATGTCCTTCTTGGCCTCTTCGGTGGCCTTGCGGATGGCCTCCGGCAGCTCGGTGGCCTTCCCGAGGCCCACTCCGACCCTGCCTCTTCCGTTCCCGACGGCTACCAGGGCGTTGAAGCCGAACCTGCGGCCGCCCTTGATGACCTTAGCGACCCTGTTGACGGATATCAGCCTATCCATCCACTCGAGCTCGGGTTCGACCTGAACGGTCTTGTCGAGCTTCTCTTCCGTAGCCTCTGGTCTGTTACTCACTGGAATCCCCCATCAGAACCTGAGACCGCCCTCGCGGGCCTTCTCGGCAAGAGCCTTGACTCGTCCGTGGTACGGATGGCCGCCACGGTCGAAAACCACGGATTCTATCCCGATCTCGAGGGCTCTTCGGGCCACGACGAGCCCGAGTCTTCCCGCCTGTTCGGTCTTGGTTCCGGTACGGTCGCCGTCGAAGTAGTCGGCGGTCGAGGTCACGCTGAGGAGCGTGCGTCCGGTCGAATCGTCCACGATGTTCGCCACCATGTGCCGGTTCGTCCGGTGGACGCAGAGCCGCGGGCGCTCCGCGGTCCCCGAGACCTTCCTGCGCACGCGGAGGTGACGCCGCCTGAGTTTCTGGGTGCTTGTGAGTCCGGCCATGTCCCCTCCCTCCTACTTCGTTGTCTTGGCGGCCTTGCGCCGCACCACCTGATCGGAGTACCTGAAGCCGATCATGTTGTATGGCTCGACGGGCCTGAGTTTGTACAGCACGGAGGCGAACGAGCCCGTGAGCTCGCGGTTGGCCCCCGTGACAACCAGGGTGAACGTGTTCTGGCCGGGGGTCAGCTTGACCTCGATGCCCGCCGGGATCTCGACGAGGACCCTGTGGGAGAGCCCTATCTGCATCTCGACGACCCTGCCCTTGACCTCGCCCTGGAATCCCTTCCCGTTCACGACCAGAGTGATGGTGTGGCCTTCCGACACGCCCTTCACCTTGTTCGCGATGTGCGCCCTGGTTACGCCGTGCATCCGCTTGAGTTCGACGGTGTCCGTCTCCCTCTCGAGGGAGATGGACGAGCCTTCGATCTTCCCGGAGATCCCCGCGGGGATGACGTGGACTGCTTCTCCCCTGGGACCCTTGATCTTCATGTCGGATCCGTCGAGGGTGACGGTCACGCCCTTCGGGATCGCGATCGGCAGCCTGCCTATGCGTGACATTCCCTGAGTCCCCCTACCAGACGTGCAGCAGCACTTCGCCGCCGACGCCTTCCCTGCGGGCTTCCGAATCGGTGAGGACGCCCTTGGGAGTCGAAAGGACCGCAACGCCGCGCCCGGCCATCACGCGCTGGATCTCGGTCACGCCCTTGTAGACCCTGCAGCCGGGCGTCGATATCCTCTTCAGCCCGACTATCAGCGATTTGCCGTTCTGGTAGGCGAGGTAGACCCTGAGGATCCCCTGCCTGTCGTCATCGAGTCTGCGGTAGCCCCTGATGAAGCCCCTCTTGTAGAGGACGCCCGCTATGGCCGCCTTCATCTTGGACGCCGGGATGTCCACCATGACGTGTCCTGCCATGGAGGCGTTCCTGATCCTGTTGAGCATGTCGGAGATGGGATCGGTCATGGACATCTTCCACCCCCTACCAGCTGGCCTTGCGGACGCCGGGTATCAGGCCCCTGTTGGCCATGTCCCTGAAGCAGATCCGGCAGATGCCGAACTTGCGGAGGAAGCCTCTGGGCCGACCGCACAGCGCACAACGGTTGTACCTGCGCACGCCGAACTTGGGAGTGCGCTTCTGCTTTTCGACAAGACACTTTTTGGCCAACTTTGCCCCCTACCTTGCCGAGCCGGACTTGCGGAACGGCAGTCCGAGGAGCCTCAGCAGTTCGAGGCCCTCCTCGTCAGTCCGGGCGGTTGTAACCAGAGTGATGTTCATTCCCCGGAACTTGTCGATCTTGTCGACGTCTATCTCCGGGAAGATCGCCTGCTCCTCGAGCCCGAAGTTGTAGTTGCCCCTGCCGTCGAATCCCTTCGAGGGCAGGCCCCTGAAGTCGCGGACCTGCGGGAGCGAGAAGTTCGCGAGCCTGTCGAGGAACTCCCACATCGTGTCGCCCCTGAGGGTGACGAAGACGCCTATCGGCATGCCCTCGCGCAGCCTGAAGGCCGCTATGGACCTGCGGGCCTTGGCGACCACGGGCTTCTGCCCCGTGATCCTGCCGAGCTGCTCCGAGGCGTTCGTGATGTTGTTGGCGTTCTCTATGGCTTCCTTGCCGAGCCCCATGTTCACCACGATCTTCACGAGGCGCGGGATCTGATGCGGATTGGCGAAGCCGAACCGCTCGCGCAGCCTGGCCGACAGCTCCTCCGCGTAGAGTTTCTTGAGCCTGGGTGTTTCCTTCATCTTCCCACCAGACCCTTACACTGTCTCGCCGCAGGATTTGCACACCCTGCGGAGCCTGCCGTCGGCATCGCGCTTCCGGCTCACGCCGGCGCTATCGCCGCAGCCAGGGCAGACAATCCTGAGGTTGGAGGCGTGCATCGGGGCCTCCTTCTCGACTATCCCGCCCTGGGGGTTCTTCTGGTTGGGCCTCGTGTGCCTCTTCACGAAGTTCACGCCCTCTACGATGGCCTTGTCCTTGTCCTCGAGGACCTTCAGGACCTTGCCCTTCTTGCCCTTCTCGTCGCCCGTCGAGACGAGGACCCTGTCCCCCTTGCGCACATGCATCTAGATCACCTCCGGAGCCAGCGACACGATCTTCATGAACCTGGCTCGGAGCTCCCGTCCGACCGGGCCGAAGATGCGCGTGGCGACGGGCTGCATCGCGTCATCGATGATGACTGCTGCGTTGTCGTCGAAGCGCACCGAGGAGCCGTCGTTCCTGTTGAGCTCCTTCTTGACCCTGACGACCACGGCCTTCCTCACTTCACCCTTCTTCACGGCGCCCGTGGGCGACGACTCCTTCACGGTCACTACTATCACGTCGCCGATAGTGGCATATCTGCGCCCGGTGCCCCCGAGAACCCTGATGCAGAGCACCTCTCGGGCGCCGGAGTTGTCGGCGACGTTGAGTCTGGTCTCCTGCTGGATCATACCGACATCCTCCTACCGGGCCTTCTCCACTATTTCGAGGAGGCGCCAGCGCTTCAGCCTCGAGAGGGGTCTCGTCTCGGCTATGCGGACCACGTCCCCGGCCCCGCACTGGTTGGCCTCGTCATGGGCGTAGTAGCGGCGCGTCTGCCGGAACCGCTTCTTGTAGACCGGATGGGCCTTCAGCGTCACCACCTCGACTACGACCGTCTTCTCCATCTTGCCGGCGGAGACGACCGTACCCTTGACCACCTGCCTGTCTCCCGTCCTGAACTGTGACATCTACTCCACCTCACTCCCGCCGGCTTCGCCGCTCAGGCCGAGTTCGCGCTCGCGCAGCACCGTGAGCGCCCTGGCCAGCTCGTGCCTGGCCAGCCTTATCCTGACGGGGTTGTCCACCTGGCCGGCGGACTTGCGGAAGCGCAGGTTGAAGATCTCCTGTCTGAGCTCCCTGGTGTGACCCGTCAGTTCGTCGACTGTCATGGATCTCATGGCGGTGGATTTCACTGGGCCGCCCCCCCCTCTCTCTCGACGAAGCGGGTGAGTATCGGGAGCTTGTGCCCCGCGAGCCTCATGGCCTCTCTGGCCACCGCGACCTCCACGCCCTCGATCTCGAACATCACCCTGCCGGGCTTGATCACCGCGACCCAGTGGTCCACGGCGCCCTTGCCCTTGCCCATCCTGGTCTCGAGGGGAAGGGAGGTGATGGGCTTGTCGGGGAAGATCCTGATCCAGATCTTGCCGCCGCGCTTGACGTGCCTGGTCATGGCCACACGGGCGGCCTCGATCTGGGCGCTCGTCACGTGCCCGGGTTCGATGGCCTGGAGCCCGTACTCACCGAAGGAGACCGCGGCGCCGCCCTTGGCCCGGCCCCGGAGGCGCCCCTTCTGCTGCTTGCGGTATCTGGTTCTCTTGGGCATCAGCATGATCGATCACCCGCTACTCGGCCGGGCCGGTCTGGCCCGGATAATCGTGGATCTCGCCGTTGTAGATCCAGACCTTCACGCCGATGACGCCGTATGTAGTCCTGGCGATGGACCGCGCGAAGTCGACGTCGGCCCTCAGCGTGTGGAGCGGCACGCGCCCCTCGTGGTAGGTGTTGGTCCGGGACATCTCGGCGCCGCCGAGCCTGCCGGAGCAGCAAACCTTGATGCCTTCGGCGCCGGCCTTCATCGAATCGGAGATGGCCCTCTTCATGGCGCGCCTGATCGAGATCCTGCTCTCGACCTGCCGCGCTATGGAGTCGGCCACCAGGCTGGCGTTGCGCTCGGGGTGCCTGATCTCCTCGACCTTGGTCCTGACGGTCTTGCCGGTGTAGATCTTGAGCTCGCGGGTGAGCAGGTCTATCATGCTGCCCCGCGCCCCGATGACCAGACCGGCGCGCGCCGTGTGGATCGTGACCTGGACTTCCTGGGGCTTGCGCTCGATCTCGATCTTGGAGATCTGGGCCTTCTCCAGGCGCTTCATGATGTACTGGCGAAGCATCGCATCTTCCTTGAGGTACTCGGGGTAGCGCTTCCCGCGGGCGAACCACACCGAGTTCCATCCCCGGATGATGCCTAGTCTCAGGCCGACTGGATTGGTCTTCTGCCCCATATCAGCCCTCTTTCTGCTCCTGGGAGCCCACGCTGACCGTGAGGGAGATGTGGCAGAGCCTCTGCCGCACCCTGTTGGCCCTGCCGCGCGCCCTCGGCCTTATCCTCTTCACGATCGGTCCGTTGTCTATCGCTATCTCGGAAACCTTGAGCTCGTCTATGTCCAGCTTCGCGCCCTCGGCCTTGTGCACGGCGTTGGCCACGGCTGAATCCAGGGTCTTCTCTATCTCCCTCGAGGCGTTCTTGGGAACCGTCAGCAGGATCGACAGCGCCTGGTTCACGGACTTGCCGCGGATCAGGTCCGCAACCTGCCTCGCCTTCCTGGGAGGGACCCTCACGAACTTGGCCCTTGCGGAAGCTTCCATTCTCGTCGCCCCCCCTACTTCTTCTTCTCGCGGTGGCCGCGGAACGTACGGGAGGGAGAGAACTCGCCGAGTTTGTGGCCGACCATGTTTTCTACTACATAGACGGGTACGAACTTGCGCCCGTTGTGGACAGCGAAGGTGTTGCCGACGAACTCCGGCGGAATCGTCGACCTGCGGGCCCAGGTCCTGATGACCTTCTTCTCGCCTTCACCGGCCATCGCGAGAACCTTCTCGACAAGCCTGGCGTCGACGTAGGGGCCCTTTTTCAGGGAACGGGCCATGGCTACCTCCTCCCGCCGGTCGGCCTGCGCCTGGTGATGAGCTTGTCGGACTGCTTGTGCTTCCTGGTCCTCAGACCCTTGGAGAGCTGGCCCCAGGGTGAGCAGGGATGGCGCCCGCCGCTCGACTTGCCCTCGCCGCCGCCCATGGGGTGGTCGATGGGATTCATGGCCACGCCCCTGACGCTGGGCCGGATGCCCAGCCAGCGGGAGCGGCCTGCCTTGCCTATCCTGATGTTCGAATGATCCGCGTTGCCGATGGTGCCGATGGTGGCCATGCAGGTCAGGGGGACCATCCGCATCTCCCGGGAGGGCATCCTGAGGGTGGCCATCCCGCTCTCGCGGGCCAGGAGCTGGACTCCGGCCCCCGCGCTGCGGGCTATCTGGCCGCCGTACCCGGGCCTCAGCTCCACGTTGTGGATGATGGTGCCCAGGGGGATCCTGCCGAGCGGGAGATGGTTGCCCACCTCGGGCGGGGCGTCGTTCCCGGAGAGGACGGTCTGTCCCACGGCCAGGCCCTCGGGGGCGAGGATGTAGCGCTTCTCACCGTCGGGATAGACGACGAGGGCTATCCTTGCCGACCTGTTGGGGTCGTACTCGATCGACCTCACCGAGCCGGGAATGTCGAACTTGTTGCGCTTGAAGTCGATCTTCCTGTAGCGCCTCTTGTGGCCGCCGCCCTGGTGCCTGCAGGTGACGCGCCCCAGATTGTTGCGCCCCGCCTTGCTCTTCAGCGACTCCATGAGCGGCTTCTCGCCGGTCTTCCTGGTGATCTCCGCGAAGTCGGGGAGGATGGTGAACCTGCACCCGGGGGTCACCGGCTTGAGCTTCCTGGTCCCCATGCCTACACCCCCTCGAAGAACTCGACCGACTGGCCTTCGGCCAGGGTCACGATGGCCTTCTTCCAGGAGGATCTCCTGCCGAGGTTCCTCCCCATGCGCTTCTTCTTGCCCTGCATGTTCATCGTGTGGACAGCCAGGACGCTGACGCCGAACACCTCTTCCACGGCGCGCGCGATGTCGTGCTTGGTGACGGTTCGCGGCACGCGGAAGCTGTAGCTGTTGCGGGCCTCCCGCTGCTGGGTCGACTTCTCCGTGACCAGCGGCGTGAGGATGACGTGCCTTGCGTCCATCATATCACCCTCTCCTTCAGGAGGTCCACCGCGGTCTCGGACAGGAGGACCACTTCGGAGTTCACGAGGGTGGAGAGACTCACGCTCCGGGCGTTGATGGCCACGGCCCTCGGGATGTTCCTGCTGGCGCGCAGAACGGTGTCGTCGGCATCCCCTACCAGGATGACCGTGCGCCGCCCGTTGCAGCCGTGATTCCTCAGCATGTCCGCCATTTCGCGGGTCTTCCCGGTGGAGGACAGGTCGCGGAGCAGCCTGAGGTTGCCCTCGGACAGCCGTTCGCTGAGTATGCCGGCCACGGCCTTGCGCCTGACCTTGCGGTTGATCTTGAGCGACCAGGTCCTGGGGTGGGGTCCGTGGGCGACGCCGCCGCCGACCCAGACCGGGGAGCGGAAGCTGCCGGCCCTGGCGTGCCCCGTGTGCTTCTGCTTCCAGGGCTTCGCGCCGGAGAGGCTCACGTCGCTCCGGTCCTTGGCGCTGGCCGTGCCCGCCCTGGCGTTGAGCATCTCGGCCCTCGTGACCTCCCAGAGGACGTGGGTCGCGACGCTCACGCCGAAGATCTCCTCGGGGAGATCGACGGTGCCGACCTCTTCGCCCTTCATGTTGTACACTCTGGCTTCGGGCATGTTATCTGCCTCCTCCCCTCTTCTTGCTGACGAGGAGGTAGGTGTTCCGGGAGCCGGGGACGGCGCCCTTGAGGAGCAGCAGGTTGTTCTCGAGATCTATTCCGACGACCTCGAGATTCTTCACCGTGATCCTCTCGTAGCCGTTGCGGCCCGGCATGCGCCTGTTCTTCCTGACCTCCGCGGGGGTGGTGTGCTGGCCGATCGAGCCCGGGACCCTCTTGGACTTGCATCCGTGGGCGTTGTCGCCGCCGGAGAAGCCGTGGCGCTTCACGCATCCCTGGAACCCCTTGCCCTTCGTGAGGCCGGTGACGTCCACCCTCTCCCCCGGCAGGAAGATCGACAGGTCGATGAAGTCGCCGGGGGCGACCTCCCTGCCCTCGATCGCCGGGATCTCCCTCAGGCACGAGACCGGCGGGGCGCCGGCCTTGTCGAGGTGCCCGATCTCGGGCTTCGACAGCCTGCTCTTCCGCTGCTGACGGTATCCGATCTGGATGGCTTCGTAACCGTCGGTGTCCACGGTCTTGACCTGGACGACAGGGCACGGGCGGGCCTCCAGTACCGTGACCGGAAGCACCTTCCCGTCATCCCTGAAGACACGGGTCATGCCCACCTTGCGAGCCATGAGACCGCTCATCGGTTCTCCACTCCCGTCGCTGAAGTCCCCTCTAGGCGGAGGGACAAGCGTTTCTGTTCTGCACGGGCCGCCGGTCAACCGCCTTCGACCGGCCGAGCCCCGGATACTCTTAGTCCGGCTGTGCCGGACCAGTCAGTAGGGAGCCGGGATGCCTCCCGGCTACCTCACCTCGACGTCCACCCCTGCGGGGACGTCGAGCTGTCGCAACACTTCGGTGGTCTGCTCGCCGGGATCCTCGATCTCGATGAGCCTGGAATGGATCTTCATCTCGAACTGCTCGCGCGACTTCTTGTCCACGTGCGGGCTCCTGAGGACCGTGAACAGGGTCCTCCGGGTGGGCAGGGGGATCGGTCCTGCGACGGATGCGCCCGTCTGCTTCACTCCGCGCACGATGCTCTGGGCGGACCTGTCGAGTAGACGGTGGTCGTAGGCCCTCAGTCTGATCCTCAGCTTGGCTCCGTTCACTCCGAACACTCCCGGATTAGAGACCCGGCACCGCGCCACGCGGACGCGGCTCGGCGGTCATTGCCTGATCGCTATGCCCATCCTCTGCATGAGCGCCTGTGCCGCCGCAGGCGGCACCTCGGCGTACTCGAGGAGCTGCATCGAATACCCTGCGCGACCCTGGGTCAGGGAACGCAGGGCGGTAGTATAGCCAAAAAGCTCCGCAAGGGGTACCCTGGCCGATATGGCCGTGGCATCGCACCCGGGTTCCATCGAAGTGACCCTCCCGCGCCTCGATCCGAGGTCGCCTATGATGTCTCCGGCATACTCCTGAGGGGATATGATGTCGAGCTTCATCACGGGCTCGCGCAATACGGGGGCCGCGGCCTGCAGCGCCTGCCTGACGGCCGACGCGGCGGCCGACGAGTACCCGAGTTCGGTCGAATCCGTCTCGTGGAGCTTCATGGAGGTGATGCGGACGATCACGCCGTCGACCGGGAAGCCCGCCAGCGGGCCGCCGCCCGTCGAGCCCGCGACGCCCGCCCTGGCCGCCTCCACGAAGACATCGGGCACGGCGAGGCCCGATGATGCCTCGATCGAGATCCCGTTCTCGGCCGGATCCATCGAGAGGCTCACCTGGCCGTAGTGCCGCTTCCCGGCTATCTCCCTCTCGAAGACGGCATCGGCCTCGGCATGCCGGGATATGCCCTCCCGGTACGAGACCTGGGGCTTGCCGGTCTTCACGGAGAGCCTCCTCTCCCTCCTCAGCCTGTCCACCACGATCTCGAGATGGAGCTCGCCCATCCCCCTTATCAGAGTCTGGCCGGTATCCTCGTCGGTGGACACCCTGAGTGTCGGGTCTTCGCCGGTCATGTCCGAGAGAGCCTGTTCGAGAGCCTTCTCGTCCTTCGTGCTCTCGGGTTCCATGGCCATCTGCATCACGGGCTCGGGGAACCTCATCGACTCGAGGGAGAACGGGTGGTCCATGTCGGTGAGGGTGTCGCCGGTGGCTGCGTTGCGGAGTCCGACGGCGGCTATGTCGCCGGCGGCTATCTCGTCGAGGTGCGTGCGCTTGTCGGCGTGCATCCGGACGAGCCTCGCGAGGCGCTCCCTCTTCCCCGTCCTGTTGTTCAGGACCGTGTCCCCGTCGGCGGCGAAACCCGAGTAGACCCGCATGTACGCCAGCCGGCCCAGGTGGTCGTCGGTCTGTATCTTGAACACGAGCGCGGTGAACGGCTCTTCGTCGTTCCTCTCCCTGAGGCCGTGCCCGTCGCCCGGGACGATGCCCTCCACGGGCGGCATGTCGGAGGGGGAGGGAAGCCAGTCGACGATGGCGTCCAGAAGGGGCTGGACGCCGGTGTTCCGCAGGGCGGCCCCGCACAGCACCGGCACGAACCTGCCCTCGAGGGTCCCCTTCCGGATCAGCCTGCGGACCTCCTCGGCGCCCAGCGAGCCTGACAGGTAGCGTTCCGTCGCCCCGTCGTCCAGCTCGGCCGCGGCGGACCAGACATCCTCCCTGGCCTTCTCGTAGGCCTGGATCATGTCCCCGGGGATGTCCGCCTTCGTGACGACCCCGCCCTGGTCGTCGGTCGAGAAGAGCAGCGCCCTGCCCTCCAGCACGCTGACGATGCCGCGGAACGTGTCGGCCCGCCCGATGGGCAGCATGACGGGGAGCGGGTTCGCGCCCAGCCTTTCCCTCATCATGGAGATCACACGCCCGAAGTCTGCGCCGGAGCGGTCAAGCTTGTTCACGAAGGCGAGCCTCGGGATGGAGTACCTGTCGGCCTGGCGCCAGACCGTCTCGGACTGGGGCTCGACCCCTCCCACGGCGCAGAAGACGGCCACGGCCCCGTCGAGCACCCGCAGGGACCGCTCGACCTCGACGGTGAAGTCGACGTGGCCCGGGGTGTCGATGATGTTGATCTGGCAGCCGCGCCAGTGGCAGGTGGTGGCGGCCGAGGTGATCGTGATGCCGCGCTCGCGCTCCTGGGGCATCCAGTCCATGGTGGCTGTGCCGTAGTCCACGTCGCCCATGCGATGCAGCCGCCCGGTGAAGAAGAGGATCCTCTCCGTCACCGTGGTCTTGCCGGCATCGATGTGGGCCATGATGCCTATGTTCCGGATGGTCTCCGGGTCAGGTCTGCCCATGACCGGTCCCCCGCCGGGCGCCGGATGTCGCCATCCGGTGCCGGCTGATTCCGCAGGTGGTTTCCGGGCGCTCCCGGACGGGGTCCGGGAGCGTTACCAGCGATAGTGCGCGAAGGCCTTGTTGGCCTCGGCCATCTTGTGGGTCTCGTCCTTCTTCTTGACGCTGCCGGCGTTCTCGCCCCTCGCCGCGTCCATGATCTCGGCGGAGAGCTTCTCGGCCATGGAATGCCCCTTGCGGGACCTGGAGTACTGGATGATCCAGCGTATCGCGAGCGCGTCCCTCTCGGAGGGCTTGACCTCCATCGGGACCTGGTAGGTCGAACCGCCGACCCTCCTGGACTTGACCTTCAGGACGGGCCGTACGTTGTTCATAGCCCTGTTGAAGACGCCCAGGCCCTCCTGGCCGGTCTTCTCCTCTATGATGTCCATGGATCCGTAGAAGATCCTCTCGGCAACCGGCTTCCTGCCCTCCGACATCAGGGCGTTGATGAACTTCGATACGAGAGTGTTCCCGTACCGCCTGTCGGCCGCCGGTTCCCTCCTCTTCGGTGCCGCACGCCTGGGCATGTTTCAGACGCCTCCTGCCATATTCTTGAATTGTTCCTAAGAGGGCTTCTTCGCCCCGTACTTGGATCTGCTCTGGCGCCTGCCCTCTACTCCGGAGGTGTCCTCAACGCCCCTGATGATATGGTAGCGCACGCCAGGGAGGTCCTTCACCCTGCCACCCCTGACGAGGACGACCGAGTGCTCGTTGAGATTGTGCCCCTCGCCGGGGATGTAGCAGGTGACCTCGTATCCGTTCCGCAGCCTCACCCTCGCGACCTTCCTCAGAGCCGAATTGGGCTTCTTGGGGGTGCTGGTGTACACCCTGGTGCAGATGCCCTTCTTCTGAGGACAGCCGGTGAGGGCCGGCGCCTTGGTCTTCGACACGGGTTTCGACCGTCCGTAGCGGACGAGCTGATTGATGGTCGGCAACTCAACTCCTTTCAGCGCCGGAGGGTACGACCTTCCGGCAGTTCACGGAAGCCCGTAGTCTAGACGTCCGTGTCCTCTTCGTCAACATCGTCGTCCTCGGGCGGCCCGGGCGGGAGGGTCCCGTCGGGCAGCGCGAGGTTCACCGGTGCGTACCGCCTCATGCCCGTCCCGGCGGGGATGAGGTGTCCGGCGATGACGTTCTCCTTCAGGCCCCGGAGATTGTCCACCTTGCCCTCGACGGCGGCGTCGGCCAGGACCGTGTTGGTCTCCTGGAAGGACGCTGCCGAGAGGAAGCTGTCGGTGGCCAGCGACGCCCTGGTGATGCCGAGGAGCTGGACGTCGCTGGTGGCCGGACGCCTGCCCTCCCTCGCCGCCAGGTCGTTCTCCCGGTTCAGGATCAGCCTGTCGATCTGGGAGCCCTCGAGGAAGCGGGTGTCGCCCGGGTCCTCTATGCGGGCCTTGGCGATCATCTGCCGGATCACGATGCCTATGTGCTTGTCGTTGATCTTCACGCCCTGGAGCCTGTAGACCTCCTGCACCTGGTTCAGGAGGTACTCCTCCACGGCCTCCGATCCCTTGATCTTCAGGATGTCGTGAGGATCGAGCGGGCCCTCGGTCAGCTTGTCGCCGGCCTCCACGCGGTCTCCCTCGCGCACCCTTATGTGCCTCGTCGCGGGGATCTTGAGGCTCGACTCCTGGCCCTGGTCGCCGCGGATCGTGATGGTCCTGATGCCGGCCTTTATCGGGCTCAGCGCGACCACTCCGCTTATCTCGGCGATGGAGGCCGCGTCGCCGGGCCTGCGCGCCTCGAACAGCTCGTCCACCCGGGGGAGGCCCCCGGTGATGTCCCTGCGCTGCCCGAGCTTCTTCTCGATCCTGGCGATGTGCATGCCGCTCTTTATCCTTGCGGCGTCGTACACCCTGAGGTGCGCGCCGGTGGGGATGGGGTACATCCCCAGGATGTGCTCATGCAGGTACTCGTCCACCGGGTCTGTCAGCTTCTCGCGCTGCTTCCCGCGGCCGGCCGCGGTCTTGAGCATCCTCTGCGAGAACGATGCCAGAAGGATGAACCTGTTGTCGGCCGCGGTCTCGAGGATCCTCTTCGCGAGGTGGCGGGATGCCGACTGGATGCGGTCCAGGCCGCCTATCGCCAGGACGAACGGGGAATCCTTCGAGAGGTCGGCCAGGACGCCCATGATCTCGGTCTCGACCTGGTCGCTCTTGCGGGTGACGCCCTCGGAGATGCCGGCGAGGACCTCGCGGACCTTCGCCGCCTTCTTCTTCGACTTCCCGGCGGGGCCTTCGAGCAGGGCCTCGATGGCAGTCACGAAGGAGCCGTAGGGGCCGGAGGCGGCCTTCTTGAGGTCCACCTTGATGAAGGGCATGCCGAACGACGCCGAGCGAAGCTCGATCTCGTCGACCAGATTGTCGGGCCTGAGGGCGCTGACGTCGGAGTATGTGAAGACGGCCTTGCCTCTGCCGGTTTCCGACATCTCGCGGACGTAGTCCTCGAACCTGCGGATCTCCTCCTCGCGCCTCCTGGGCTTGCCGGAGAGCACCGCTAGGTGATCGTCGAGGATGTAGATGTGGGGGTGCAGGGTCTTGCTGCGGTCCTCCACGATGACCATCTGCTTGCGCTGCTCGCTGTCCAGTTCCTCCTGGAGGGTGATCTCCTCCTCGATGTCGATGTAGTGACCCGTGCCGGTCTGCTCGGCGACGATCGGGATGATGAACGGGTCGCTCCGGCAGATGAGGTCGTCCTTGGCGGCCTGCTGGCCGTCCTCGACGTAGAGCACCGAGCCCACGACGATGTCGTAGGAGGAGAGGACGTCGCCTATGCCGTCGAGGATGTCGATCTGGCCGTTGCGCGTGGCGATGTTCTGCAGCGTGCCGTTCTCGTCCTCGCCGAGGACGATGTACATGTTCCTGAAGCTGACGGTGCCGGCGTGGCGGGCCTTGACCTCGTTGTCCTTGGCTTCGCGCCCGGCGACGCCGCCGGTGTGGAACGTGCGCAGGGTGAGCTGGGTGCCCGGCTCGCCGATGCTCTGCGCGGCGGTGACCCCGACAGCCTCGCCCACCGTCACCATGCGGTTGCGGGAGAGATCCCAGCCGTAGCACTTGGCGCAGAGGCCGCGTGTGGCCTCGCAGGTCAGCGTGCTGCGGATCCTGACGGTCTCGATGCCGTGCTCCTCGATCCTGGAGGCCAGTTCGGCAGTTATCTCCTCGCCCGCCTCGCAGATGATCTCGTCGGTCACGGGGTCGAAGACGTCCTCGGCCGTGACTCTGCCGAGGATCCTGTCGCCCAGGGGCTCGATGACCTCCTCGCCCTCCTTGAGGGGGGTGATGGTCCTGCCGCGGATGGTGCCGCAGTCGTCCATGTTGATGACGACGTCCTGGCACACGTCGACGAGGCGGCGCGTCAGGTAGCCCGCGTCGGCGGTCTTGAGGGCCGTGTCGGCCAGACCCTTGCGCGATCCGTGGGTCGAGATCGAGTACTCGATGACGGACAGCCCCTCCTTGAGGGAGGAGATGATGGGGGTCTCGATGGTCTCGCCGATCTCGCCGGACAGCCTCTTGCGGGGCTTGGCCATGAGACCCCTCATGCCGGCGAGCTGCTTGACCTGGTCCCAGCTGCCCCTCGCGCCGGAGTTGGCCATCATGAAGATGGGGTTGAGGCCGTGCTTCTGGCTCTCGAGGGTGGTCTTCATCGCGTTCTTGACGTCCTCGGTGGCCTGCGTCCAGAGGTCGATGACCCTGTTGTAGCGCTCGGCCTCCGTGAGTTCGCCCCTGCGGGCCCTCTGCTCGACGTCGGATATGGCCGCCCTCGTCTTCTCGATGATCTCGGGCTTCTCGGGCGGGATCGTCATGTCGTCCAGGCCGACGGTGATGCCTGCCATCGTGGAGTAGTGGAAGCCCAGGGCCTTGAGGTTGTCGAGGAACACCGCGGTCTTCACCGAGCCCAGGTCTTCGAAGCACCTCGAGACGAGGGCCGCGAGGCCCTTCTTCCCGAAGGTCTTCTCGTGCTTGATCTGGGCGTTGGCCATGATGAAGCCCATCTCCTCGGGCACTATCTCGTTGAAGATCACCTGGCCGACGGTCGTGAAGTCCTTCCAGAATGCCGGCGCGCGGGACTCGCCCTTCTGGTCCTTCTCCGCGAGGCGGTTGATGCCCCTGATCTTGATCTTGGCGTGCAGGGACACCTTGCCGGCGTCGAACGCCCCCCTCACCTCCTCGAGGTTCGAGAACACCATGCCCTCGCCGGGCTCGCTCGGGATAGGCTTGGTCAGGTAGTAGACGCCGATGACCATGTCGTGGCTCGGGGTCGCGATGGGCTCGCCGCTCGAGGGCTTGAGGATGTTGCGGGAGCCGAGCATCAGGATCCGTGTCTCGACCTGGGCCTCGGAGGACAGGGGCACGTGCACGGCCATCTGGTCGCCGTCGAAGTCGGCGTTGAAGGCGGCGCATGCCAGCGGGTGGAGCCTTATGGCAAGCCCCTCGACGAGGGTGGGCTCGAAGGCCTGTATGCCCAGCCTGTGCAGGGTCGGGGCGCGGTTCAGCATGACGGGATGGTTCTGGATGACGCGCTCGAGCACGGCCCAGACGTCCTCGTCCTTCTCCTCGCCGCGCTTGGCCACCATGCGCTCGACGCGCTTGGTCGCCATCTTGACGCCCTCCTCGTTCATCTCCGCGAGGCCGGCGATCACGAACGGCTTGAAGAGCTCGAGCGCCATCGTCTTCGGGAGCCCGCACTGGTGGAACTTCAGTTCCGGGCCGACTACGATCACGCTTCGGCCGGAGTAGTCGACGCGCTTGCCGAGCAGGTTCTGGCGGAACCGCCCGCGCTTGCCCTTGAGGAGGTCGGAGAGACTCCTGAGGGGCCTCATCCCGGCGCCCTTCACGGGCTTGCGCCTGGAGCTGTTGTCCAGGACTGCGTCGACAGCCTCCTGGAGCATCCTCTTCTCGTTCCTGAGGATCACCTCGGGAGCCTCCAGGTCGAGCAGGCGGCGCAGCCTGTTGTTCCGGTTGATGACCCTGCGGTAGAGGTCGTTGAGGTCGCTCGACGCGAACCTCCCGCCGTCCAGCGGCACGAGGGGCCTGAGGTCGGGGGGGAGGACGGGGAGGACCCTGAGGATCATCCACTCCGGCTTGTTGTCGTTGCGCGACAGCCTGAAGGATTCGATCTCCTTCAGCCTCTTGATGTTCTTCTGGCGCCTGGCGGCGGTGGTCTCGTTGGCGATGCTGGTGCGCAGGGAGGCGGCCAGTTCGTCGAGATCGAGCTTCTGGAGGAGCTGCTCGATGGACTCGGCCCCCATCCTCACCTTGAACACGTCGCCGTACGTCTCGCGCGCGGCCCTGTACTGCTCGTCGGAGAGCACCGTGCCCGCGGGCAGCGACGGGTGCTCGGACTCCGTCACGAGGAACGACTCGTAGTAGATGACCCTCTCGAGGTCGGTCGTGGTCGTGTCGAGCAGCTTGGATATCTTCCTGGTCTTGAAGTACCAGATGTGCGTGACCGGCACGGCGAGCTCGATGTGGCCCATCCTCTCGCGCCTGACGCGGGAATGGGTGACCTCCACGCCGCACCTGTCGCACTTCACGCCGCGGTAGCGGATCCTCTTGTACTTTCCGCAGCTGCACTCCCAGTCCTTCACCGGACCGAAGATCCTCTCGCAGAAGAGGCCGTCGGGCTCGGGCTTGTAGGACCGGTAGTTGATCGTCTCGGCCTTGGTCACCTCGCCCTCGGACCAGCTCTTGATCTTGTCCGAGGAGGCGAGGCTTATCTTTATCCCGCGGAAGTTCGCCGGGAACGCCTTAGCGTCCCGAAGGGAGATCGTCTCGAGCATCGCTACTTCTCCTCCTCGGTGACGAGCTCTACATCGAGCGCAAGGCTCCTCATCTCGTTGAGCAGCACGTTGAAGGATTCGGGAACGCCCGGATCGGGTATGTTCTCGTTGTTCACTATCGCGCTGTACGCCCTGGAGCGGCCCTCGGCGTCGTCGGACTTGATGGTCAGCATCTCCCGGAGCGTGTAGGCCGCCCCGTAGGCCTCGAGGGCCCAGACCTCCATCTCGCCTAGCCTCTGTCCGCCCTTCTGGGCCTTGCCGCCCAGGGGCTGCTGTGTCACCATCGCGTACGGGCCGGTGGAGCGCGCGTGCATCTTGTCCTCCACCTGGTGCGCCAGCTTCATCATGTACATGACGCCGACGGTGACGGGCCTGGCCATGGGTTCGCCGGTGCGCCCGTCGTAGAGGACGCTCTTGCCGTCCTCGGGGAGCCCGGCCTCGGACAGGAGCTTCCTGATCTCGGTGTTGGGGGCGGAGTCGAACACGGGCGTCACGGCGTCGAAGCCGAGAGCCTTGGCGGCCCAGCCGAGATTGGTCTCCAGTATCTGGCCCACGTTCATCCTCGACGGGACGCCGAGGGGGTTTATGCAGATGTCCACGGGCGTGCCGTCGGGCAGGTAGGGCATGTCCTCCTCGGGGACTATGATGCTCACGACACCCTTGTTCCCGTGGCGCCCCGCCATCTTGTCGCCGACCTGCAGCTTGCGGCGGCTGGCTATGAGCACCTTGACCAGCTTGAGCGTGCCGGGCTGGAGGTCGTCGCCCCTGTTGAGCTTGTCGATCTCGATCTCGTATTCGCGCTGCATCCGGTCGAGAACCTGGGCGGCGCGGCGCAGGACCTGCCTGGCCTTGTCGTCCGTCTCCAGGTTGTCGACGATCTGCCTGCCGTAGTCGAGCTCCATGAAGTTGACCTTGTTGAGCACGGCCGCAGTGAGCTTCCGGCCGGCGGGCACCGCGACCTCGCCGGTCAGCGTGTCGACCATGTCGACGGCCTTCTGGTCCTTCAGGAGCTCCTTGAGTATCGCGTCGCGCTCCTCGCAGAGCTTGGACTTCCTCAGGTCGTGAGCCTGGGCGAGCTTCTGCGTCTTCTCGTCGAGCTCGCGCCTGGCCCTCTCGGACCTGTCGCGCCTGGCGTAGACCTTCACGTCTATGACGACCCCGTCCATGCCGGCGGGGGCCTTAAGCGACACGTCCTTCACGTCTCCGGCCTTCTGGCCGAAGATGGCGCGGATGAGCCTCTCCTCCGGGGACTGGTCCTGTTCGCCCTTGGGCGTCACCTTGCCCACGAGGTAGTCGTCCGCCTTGACCCTCGAGCCCACGCGGATGATCCCGTCGGCGTCGAGGTTGCGCTTGGCGTCCTCGCCCACGTTGGGGATCTCGCGCGTCAGCTCCTCGGGGCCGAGCTTCGTCTCGCGGAACTGGGTCTCCAGCTCGAACACGTGGACGCTCGTGAAGATGTCCTTCTTGATCAGCTTCTCGCTGACCACGATGGCATCCTCGTAGTTGTACCCGTTCCAGGGGCACAGCGCGACGATCGCATTTACGCCGAGCGCCAGCCTGCCCTGGCTCGTCGCCATGCCGTCGGCCAGGGGCTGGCCCGCTGCGACGGTCTCGCCCTCGTGGACGAGCGGCTTCTGGTTGATGGAGGTGTCCTGGTTCGTGCGCACGAACTTCTTGAGCCTGTAGGTGTCGTAGCGGTTGAAGTCGAGCGGGTCGCTGTCGGCGCGCACGATGATCATGGCGGAATCCGCATAGGTCACCGTGCCGCCACGGCGTGCGGAGACCAGGGCGCCGGAGTCCTTCGCGGCCCTTCCCTCGAGGCCCGTTCCGACGACGGGCGCCTCGGTGTAGAGCAGAGGAACGGCCTGGCGCTGCATGTTGGAGCCCATGAGGGCCCGGTTGGCGTCGTCGTGCTCGAGGAACGGTATGAGAGCGGCGGAGACGCCCACCAGCTGCTGCGGGCTGACATCGATGTACTCGACTTCGGAAGGCGGCACCATCGGGAAGTTGCCCGCGCGCCTGGCCCTCACCAGCGGGCCCGTGAGGTTGCCCTTCCGGTCCACCGCGGTGTTGGCTTCGGCAATCGTGGTCCTGTCCTCGCGATCCGCGGACAGGTACACGACTTCGTTGGTGATCCTGCCGTTGATGACCCTGCGGTAGGGGGCCTCGAGGAATCCGAACCTGTTGATCGAGGCATAGACGGCGAGGGTCGTGATCAGGCCGATGTTGGGACCTTCGGGAGTCTCGACGGGACACACCCTGCCGTAGTGCGTGTGATGCACGTCCCTGACGTCGAACCCGGCGCGCTCGCGGGTGAGCCCGCCTTCGCCGAGGGCGCTGGTGCGGCGCTTGTGGGTGAGCTCAGCGAGGGGGTTGGTCTGCTCCATGAACTGGGAGAGCTGGCTCGAGCCGAAGAACGTGTTGATGACGCTCGAGAGCGTGCGGGAGTTCACGAGCTCGGTCGGGGTGAGCTTGTCGCGGTCCTGGTGGCCCATGCGGTCACGGATCGTGCGGGCCATCCGGCTCAGACCCTTGGAGAACTCCTGCCCCAGCAGCTCGCCGACGGTCTTCACCCTTCGGTTGCCGAGGTGGTCGATGTCGTCGGCCGTTATCTTGCCCTCGCGGAGCTTGATCAGGTTGTCGACGATCGCCACGAGGTCCTCGACCGACAGGGTCAGCCTGTCCATGGTGGTGTCTATGTTCAGGCGCTCGTTCAGCTTGTAGCGTCCTACCTCGCTGAGGCTGTACCTCTTGGAGTCGAAGAACATCGAGCGCAGATAGCTCTTGGCGTGGTCGAGGGACGGGGCCTCGGTGCCCCTCAGGGCCTCGTAGATCCAGAGGGTGGCGTTGTCCTCGTTCTTCTCCAGGCCGGTTCCGAGGCTGCTCTCCTCCTTGGCCAGCGTCTTTCTGATGCCGTCGAAGTCGGTCTTCTCGCTCCTGATCTCCAGGAAGGAGGCCTTCTTGATGCCTTTTGCGACGAGGTTCTCGATCTTCTCGATCGTCTCGACCGGTTCGTCGACCCTGGCGAGGATCTCGCCGGTTTCGGGATCGACGATCTCGTCGGCGAAGGACTTGAGAGTGAGGTCCACCGCCCTGCTGCGGTTCTTCAGGGCGACTTCGAGATCCCTCTCTACTTTTGGATAGAACCTGCAGAGGATCTCGGAATCGGTGGACAGGCCCAGGGACCGCAGGAGCATCGTGATGGGGATCCTCTTGGGGCGCTTGTCGATGTTGGCGAAGATCACATCGTTCGTGTCGAGCATCAGGTCGAGCCAGGAGCCCCTCTGCGGGATCACGCGGGCGCTGCAGACCCTGCGGCCCCGCTGTACCGTCTTCTCCTCGAAGAAGACGCCGGGGCTGCGGTGGAGCTGGCTCACGATGACCCTCTCCGCGCCGTTGATTATGAAGGAGCCGGTCTCGGTCATCAGGGGCAGCTCGCCGTGGAACACGGACTGCTGGACTATCCTGGAGACCTTCTTCTCGTCGGGGGTGCCGCGGAAAACGAGCCTCAGCTTCGCATTCAGGGGCGCCGAATACGTGAGGTGCTTGTCGAGGGCTTCCTGAATGCTCCAGCGGGGCGTGCCGACCGTGTACTCGACGTACTCCAGCGAGAACTCCTTGGTGGAGCTCTCTATGGGGAACGTGTCGAGGAATATCTTGTGGAGACCCTGTGGGAGGCGCTCGTCCGGAGGGACGTCCGCCTGCAGGAAGACGTCGAACGACTTCTTCTGGATCTCGAGGAGATCCGGCATCTCGATCGCAGGAATCGCGCGCGAGTAATCCCTTACTGGTCTCTTAGGGTTCACCTGGCTCTCCTAACGATGGCTCTTACAGCAAATAAGGGGCCCCAAACACGGTCCGGGACAAACGGCGAGAGAAGGCCTCATGGCCTTCTCCCGCCTGCGGGGCTGTGGACTCCGGCACCTACTGCAGCTTGACAGTAGCGCCGGCCTCCTCGAGCTGCTTCTTGAGGCTCTCGGCCTCCGCCTTCTCGGCGCCTTCCTTGATCTTGGAGGGCACGCCGTCTACGAGGTCCTTGGCTTCCTTGAGCCCGAGGCCGGTGGCCTCGCGGAGGACCTTGATGACCTGGATCTTCTTGTCCCCGAAGCCCTCGAGGATGACGTCGAACTCGGTCTTCTCCTCCACGGCAGCCGCTGCCGCGGCGGGAGCCGCCGCCACGGCCGCCACGGGGGCCGCCGCGGAGACGCCGAACTTCTCCTCCATCATCTTGACGAGGTCTGCGAGCTCGAGGACTGTCATGCCGGAAATGGTCTCGATGATGAGAGCCTTCTTGTCTTCGGACATCTTTCGTTCTCCTTAAGTAGCCGCGCGGACCCTTGTCGCGGGCCCGCCCCGACGTGGTCCTACTGGTTCTGCTCCTGCTTTTCCTTCACCGCGTTCACGGCGTTCAGGAAGCTGCGCAGGACGCCGCCCGTGACATTCACAAAACCCTGCAGAGGCGCGCTCATGGATCCGAGCAGCCTCGCGAGGAGCTCCTCGCGCCCTGGAAGGTCCGCCAGGCTCATCATCTCGGCGGCGCTCAGGGAGCGGCCGGAGACGTACCCGCCCTTGATGGCGGGCCTGCCGTCATGGTCCTTCGAGAACTTCTTGAGAGTCCTGACGGGGATTATCTCGTCCCTCGACCAGGCGACCGCGGTGGGGCCCTGTGCCAGGGAGACCACCGGATCGCTCCCCACTTCCATGCTGTCGAATACCTTGCGGAGTATCGTGTTCTTCACGACCATGAACCTGACGCCCGACGACCTGAGCTCGTTCCTCAGGCTGGTCATCCCGGCCACGTCTATGCCTGTGAAGTCAGTGAGAACTATCGAACCGCCGCCCCTGAGATCCCTGGACAGGTCGCCCAGGACCTGCTCCTTGCGTTCTCTCGTGATGCTCACCGTCCGCCGCCTTCCGCCTAGCGCAGGTGCGCCCGGACGTCGTTGACGTCCATGTGAACACCGGGTCCCATCGTCGATGAGACGCTGACGGACATCAGATAGCGACCCTTGGCTCCGGAGGGGCGGAGCTGCATGATCTTCTCGAGGAACATCACCGCATTCTCCTCCAGGGCCTTCTGGTCGAAGCTGGCCTTTCCGATGGGGGCGTTCACGTTGCCCTGCTTGTCGGTGCGGAACGTGATCTTGCCGCCCTTGGACTCCCTTACGGCCTCACCGATCTCTGTCGTGACGGTGCCTGTCTTGGGGTTGGGCATGAGGCCCCTGGGGCCCAGCACCTTCCCCAGCTTGCCCACAACCTTCATCATGTCCGGGGTGGCTATCACGACCTGGAAGTCGATCCAGCCCTGCATTATCCTGTCCGCCAGATCGTCCTCGCCGACGTGATCGGCTCCCGCGGCCCTGGCCTCCTCGGCCTTCTCGCCCCTGGCGAACACCAGGACCTTCACGGTCCTGCCCGTTCCGTGGGGGAGCACGCAGGTCCCGCGGACCATCTGATCGCTGTACTTCGGGTCGATGCCCAGGCCGATGGCCATCTCGACGGTCTCGTCGAACTTGGCCGTGGCCAGCTTCTTCACGAGGCCCAGCGCATCCTCGAGGGAATACTGGATGGTGCGGTCGACCTGGCTCAGGGCCTCTGCGAAACGCCTGCTCGCGCCTGCCATCAGTCGGTCACCTCCAGCCCCATGCTCCTCGCGGTGCCCCTGACCATCATCACTGCCGCCTCGAGCGAAGCTGCGTTGAGGTCGGCCATCTTGGTGCGGGCTATCTCGCGGACCTGGTCCATCGTGACGGTCCCGACCTTCTGGCGGTTGGGCTCGCCCGATCCCTTGGCGAGTCCTGCCGCGCGCTTCAGCAGAACTGCAGCCGGGGGCGACTTGAGCTCGAAAGTAAAGCTCCGGTCGGCATAAACGGTGACGACTGCCGGGAACACAAGGCCCTCCTGCCCCTGGGTGCGGGCATTAAAGTCCTTGCAGAACCCGGGCAGGTTTATGCCGTACTGACCCAGCGAAGGCCCGACCGGCGGTGCCGGTGTGGCCTGTCCCGCGGGCAGCTGCAGCTTCACCACGCCCAGGATCTTCTTTGCCATTCGGACTCCTCTCTGCCGCCTCCGCGCCTCCCCTGTTGCGGCGCTGGCGGGTTACCTGCCGGGATGCGGGACGGTCGGCCCCGTCAGACGAGCTTGACCTGCGCGAAGTCCAGCTCGACCGGCGCCTTGCGGCCAAAGATCGTGAAGATGACCCGGACCCGTCCCCGTTCCGGGTTGATGGATTCCACTACGCCCGAGAAGTTGTTGAACGGGCCGTCGACGACACGCACCGTCTGGCCGACCGAGAAGGGCACCCTGACCACCCTGTGGGTCTCCCTGCCGTCGGCCTGGCCGATGATCCTCTTCATCTCCTCGTCGGAGAGAGGCTGGGGATAGCTCCGGTTCATGGGCGGGAACCCGCTCACGTTCATCATGGAGCGTATGTCCAGGACCATCTCGTCGTTCAGTTCGAGCTCGACGAAGACGTATCCGGGATAGAGCCTCTTCTCCCTCGTGGTCCTCTTGGCACCGCGGGTGAGCGTGACCTCCTCGACGGGGATCATGCTCTTGCCCACCCTGCCGGGGAACTTGAGGGCCAGAGGGCCTTCCAGCCACTTCTTCACCCTCAGTTCGTACCCGGAGAACACGTGGACCACGAACCACTTCAGATTCGCGTTCCGGCCTTCCTCTGCAGCCACAACCCCGTCAGTCATAAGAGACCGGTGCCCAACCCCGCCCGTCAGCTCAGCGCGCTGCGAAGGGCGGTCATGAGAATGCTGCTGGCGCGGTCAGCCACGAAGATCCACGCCGAGACGATCGCGACTGCGAAGATCACGACCCACGTGGATGCGACGATCTCCTGCCGCGACGGCCAGGCGACCTTCATCATCTCGGCCTTGACCTCGAGGATGAAGTCGACGACGCTGCGCCAGATCCTTGCAAAGAAGCTCCCGATCGAGGCCTTCTCAGTCATCGCTTCCTCCGGGTATCTCTCGGCTGCTGGCAGGGCAGGAAGGACTCGAACCCTCAACCGCCGGATTTGGAGTCCGGTGCACTGCCAATTGTGCTACTGCCCTGCAGCCCTTGCCCACGGTCCTATTTGCTCTCCCGGTGAGTCGTGTGCTTCCGGCAGAACCTGCAGTACTTGCTCGTCTCCATCCTGTCGGGATGCTTGCGCTTGTCCTTGGTGGTGGAGTAGTTGCGCCTCTTGCAGTCCTGGCAGGCCAGTGTGATTATGACTCTCACTTCTTCCCTACTTTATGATCTTGTTCACGTTGCCGGCGCCTACGGTCCTGCCGCCCTCGCGGATGGCGAACCTGAGACCCTCTGACATGGCGATCGGGGTGATCAGCGTCACCTTCATCTCGATGTGGTCGCCGGGCATGCACATCTCGGTGCCCTCGGGCAGGTTGATCGTGCCGGTGACGTCAGTGGTCCTGAAGTAGAACTGGGGCCTGTAGCCGTCGAAGAACGGCTTGTGCCTGCCGCCCTCCTTCTGGGTCAGGACGTAGACCTGGGCCGTGAACTCGTTGTGTGGGGTGATGCTCTTCGGGGCGGAGATGACCATGCCCCTCTCGAGATCCTCCTTGGCCACACCGCGGAGCAGGAGACCGACGTTGTCGCCGGCCTGCGCGAAGTCGAGCTCCTTGCGGAACATCTCCACACCGGTGACCGTAGTCTCGAGAGTCTCCTTGATGCCGACGCGCTCGACCTTGTCCCCCACCTTGATGCTGCCGCTCTCGACCCTGCCGGTGCCCACGGTGCCGCGGCCGGGGATCGAGAACACGTCCTCGACCGGCATCAGGAACGGCTTGTCGACGGCGCGGTCGGGGGTCGGGATCCAGGTGTCGACGGCCTTCATCAGCTCGAAGATGCAGGCGGCGTCAGGGTCGCCCTCGGCGCCCGTGCTGTTGAGGGCCTTCAGGGCGCTGCCGCGGATGATCGGGGAGGAGGCGTCGAACCCGTACTTGGCGAGGAGCTCGGAGACCTCCATCTCGACCAGGTCGACCAGCTCGGGATCGTCGACGGCGTCGACCTTGTTCAGGAAGACCACCATCTTGGGGACGTTCACCTGGCCGGCCAGGAGCACGTGCTCCTTGGTCTGGGGCATCACGCCGTCGGCTGCGCTGACGACGAGGATGGCGCCGTCCATCTGGGCCGCACCCGTGATCATGTTCTTTATGTAGTCGGCATGGCCCGGGCAGTCGACGTGGGCGTAGTGCCTGGCGGCCGTCTGGTACTCGATGTGGGCGGTGTTTATCGTGATGCCGCGGGCCTTCTCCTCGGGAGCGTTGTCGATCTCGTCGAAGGCGGTGAAATTGGCCATGTTGAGGGTGGCCAGGCACTTGGTGATGGCTGCGGTGAGCGTGGTCTTGCCATGGTCGATGTGACCGATGGTTCCCACGTTGACATGGGGTTTGGACCTCTCGAACTTCTCCTTGGCCATTCCTCTGATCCTCCGTTCAGCAGTGCAGTGCAGTTCCGCCAAGCCCGTGGAGCCCACGACCGGGATCGAACCGGTGACCTCGTCCTTACCAAGGACGCGCTCTGCCGACTGAGCTACGTGGGCGTCCGATTCATACGAAGCTACCGGGACCCCCCGTGGAGCGGGAAACGGGATTCGAACCCGCGACCCTCAGCTTGGAAGGCTGATGCTCTAGCCAGCTGAGCTATTCCCGCTCCGAAACGGGTGGTGGCGAGGGGTGGATTCGAACCACCGAAGGCGTTGAGCCAACAGATTTACAGTCTGCCCCCTTTGACCGCTCGGGAACCTCGCCACGAGTCACCTGATCTGGAGCTGGCGAAGGGAGTTGAACCCATAACCTGCGGATTACAAATCCGCTGCTCTGCCGATTGAGCTACGCCAGCGACGCGAAAGCGATACATATGCGTCCCGGGGAACGCCGTCAATGCCGGCAGGAACCGGCCTCTGCCCCCCCGGGAGCCCTTGGACACAATGGATCGCACCGGGGGGCGGTCACCCCCGGCGGATGGAACGTAACCGCCGCTCACCCCGCGGTCAATCCCTGCATCCCCCCCGCCCCCCCGGGAACGCTTCCAGCTCCCTTGACTCTCTCGACCCGGCAGCGCTCCCGACCATCCCTGCGGCGCGGCCGGGCTGTATATTCGCCTCTGCGAAAGGCGGTGGAGATGATCGACCGGAGGTATCTCGCGGCGTCCGCCGTCTGCCTGCTGGCCGGCTGCGGCGGGCGGACCCTGGGGCAGGAACTCGAAATGGTCCCTTCGACCTCGCTGGCCCACATCCACGTGGAGTCGCCCCTGCCGCCCGAGCTGTGGGCGTACCTCCCGGAGGGGGTCCTGCCCGTCGATCCCGGGCTGCTGAGGGAGCTCATCGACCGCGGACCGCTCGGCATCACCGTCTCGGGCATCAACCTGACCAACCTCGAACCCCAGATCCTCCTGCTGTCGAGGGATGTTGGCGTCGACTCGATGCTCGTCCTGGCCTCCAGATACATGGAGTTCACCACTGACAGCCTCGCGGACAGATCCGATCTCCTATCCGCCACCGGCGCGGTGCTCGGGGCCGTTTCGGAGCGGGACGGATGGTCGTGTCTCTACCTGGGCCCGTCGCCGCAGTCGGTGATGACCGCTTGGCTGGGCCTGGAGCCGTCGAGGAGCCTGGGCGCCGACTCCTCCGTGGCACGGATAGCCGGCGACGGCGGCGACCTGTCCCTCTTCGTCCCGCCCGGGCTCATATCGTTCCTCAGGGTGGCGCCGATCGAGAGCTGGGTGGACGGGTGGGACGACGTCGAGGAGTTCCTATCGCTCGTCCAGCCCACCGCGGCCAGGCTCGACGTGTCCTTCGGGGGCTTCATAGGCGTCGAGGCCAGGGTCGTGAGGCAGGACGGCAAGGTGTCGAGGGCCCGCCTGGAGATAGAGGATTCGGGCTTCACCCCCGGCGAGATGCTCTCGTCACTGCGTCTCCTGCTGATGGCGGGAGGTTACCTGTGAGCGGGGCGATCCTGAAGGCTGAAGGCGTGGGGAGGTCGTTCGGGAGCCTGCGCGTGCTCGACGGGCTCGACCTGGAAGCCTCCCCGGGCGAGTTCCTGGGCATCATAGGCCGCAGCGGCACGGGGAAGAGCACTCTCCTCGGCATCCTGGGGACGCACGACCTCGAATTCGAGGGCAGGCTGGAGCTGGACGGCAGGGAAGTGAAGTCCGCCACTCCGGCCGGGCTGGCCTCGATGAGGCGCGACGTCCTCGGGTACGTCTTCCAGGACTTCCATCTCCTGCCCGAGCTGACGGCCCTCGAGAACGCCATCCTGCCTGCGGTCTTCTCGGGCAGGGACGCCGAATCGGCACGCAACAGCGCGATCGACGTCATGGACCAGCTCGGGGTGCGCATCGACTCGACCCCGACAGCGATGCTCTCGCGGGGCGAGCGCCAGAGGGTGGCCGTGGCGCGGGGCCTCGTGAACCGGCCCGGCGTGCTGCTCGCCGACGAACCCAGCGCGAGCCTCGACGACGACAACGAGAACATCCTCTTCGACATGCTCGACGGCCTCAGGAGGAAGCAGGGATTCACCCTGATAGCGGTGGTCCACTCCCATGCCGTCCTTTCCCGCGCCGACAGGGTCCTCGAGCTCAGGGAAGGCCGCCTCCGCCCGGCTGAGAGGAACGTTCCTCCCGAAGGGGGGAGCGCGCCATGAGGACGAGGGAGACCGCCTACGCCATAAAGCTGTGGAACAGGGGACACTGGCGCGACTACCTCTTCAGCCAGGTCATGCTGTTCACGGCCGCCCTGTTCCTCGTCTTCTTCATCTCGATCGGCCTCGGCGTCGGCAAGGTGCTGGACAGGTTCATGTCCCGCGACCTGCCGGCGGAGCAGGTGAGGGTGGTGCCCCCGGGCATCCAGGCCGGCTTCTTCCAGAGCGAGCTGGGGGGGCTGGAGATAACCGAGTCCCTGCGCGACTCGCTCGCGGCCCTGACCGAGGTCTCGAGGATCGATCCGCAGATATACGCGCACGTCCCGGCGTATCTCGAGGGTCTGCTGGGAGGCCGGCCCTACTACACCGACATCACCATCGAGGGAGTGACGGGGGAGTTCCTGGGCGACTCGGTTCTCGAGGGCATCGACTGGTCGTACGACATCTCCGACAGCGCCGCCACCTTCCTGCCCATCGTCCTGAGCGAGAACCTGCTCCTTCTCTACAACGCGGGTTTCGCGGAGGCGAACGACCTGGTGGGGCTCAGCCCGGAGGGAGTGGTGGGGCTGGAGTGCGAGGTCACCGTGGGCAGCAGTTCGATAGCCAGGTCGGCGCACAGGCCCGTGACGGTCAGGGCGAGGATCGTGGCCACGTCCGACAACCTGGCCCTGTTCGCCCTCGCGGTGCCCATCGAGTTCGTGGACGGCATGAACACGCTCTTCCTCCCCGAGAGGGAGAGGAGCTACAGCGCTCTGATGGTGACGGCCGCGAGAGCCGAGGACGTCCCCGCCATCGTCAGGAGGGCGGAGGCGCTGGGCCTCCGGGCGGAGACCCGGAGGGGCATCGCACAGAAGGCCGAGATGCTGGTGGCCATCGTCACGACCGCCCTGTCGGCCCTCGCCCTCGCCATACTGGTGTCGGCAGTCACGAGCGCGGTCCACACCCTGGTGTCGGACATCCGCAGCAGGAGGTTCGCCATCGGGGTGCTCGTCGCCCTGGGCACGCCCTGGGAGAAGCTGGCGGCGGTGTTCTCCTTCCAGATCCTCTTCATGTCGGCGATTTCGCTGGTGCTGGGGGGGCTCGGGGGCGCCCTGACGGCCTGGGGGGTCAGCGAGGCGCTGCTCTCCCTCTCCACCGTGCTCAGGTCGGCCCTCGATTCGCTGGCGGTCTTCCCTGCAGCATACATGGCCGCAGGCCTGGTCTTCGTGCTTGCGGTCTCGACCGGGCTGGCCTGGCTGTCGTTCCGCCGGATACTGGGCAGGCCGGTCGCGGAGCTGCTCAGGCGCTAGCGGAGCCGGTCAGAAGAGCGAGAGGCTGATCCTGGAGTAGACTTCCGAGTCGAGCTTCTCCCATGTCGGGATGACCGGCCTGTTCGTGTAGTCCAGGTTGCATCCCACGGCGATGCTCACCCTGTCCATGGCATCGAACGATATCTCCGCATTGCCGTTGGCGATGTAGTTGTCGGTATCGTCGGGCGGGAGGTAGACGCCCGCCCCCACCCAGAGCGACGGCAGCAGGGAGTCCTCCCGGTTCATCCATACCCCGAGCGACAGGTACGACGTCCAGTCGTCGGTCTTCTTCTCCGCCATGTACCACTGGCTGGTCACCATGCCGGCCCCGACCTCGGGTGCGACGTACAGCCAGTCGGTGATCCACTCCCGGTAGCCTATCGAAGTGTACGAGCTGACCTGCCAGGGCCTCACGGTGGAGGGCTGGCGGTCCCAGCTCCCGTGGGCCTTGGCGTACAGCACGCCGGTCAGGAAGTACTCCATCCCCAGCGACGCCCAGGCGGAGTTCTCCCTCTCCCTCACGTAGACCTTCTCGAGGTTGCCCCTGAACTCGGCATCCACCCTGCTGCCGCGGGGACCGCAGATCCACGAGGCCTCGGCGCCTCCCTGGTAGCTGCTCTCCTCGCCGTTGCCCCTCTCGAAGGACAGGTCGGCCCAGATCGACGCCGAGAACGGCCTCGACTCCGTCCTCCAGTAGTCCACGTCGTACGACGGGTCGGAGACGTACCGTATCCGATCCTCTGCGTAGGAATAGCCGGGGGAGATCCTGAGAGCCTCCAGGTAGCGGTCGAGGGCCCCCGACGGATCACCCATCCTCTCGCGGATGAGCCCGAGGTAGCAGATAGAGAACACCGCCTCGGGATCGAGCTCGAGCGAGCGTTCGAGCCATTCCTCCGCTTCGGCGTACCTGTCCTGGAAGAGGAGCGCCTCGCCCAGGAGGCTCGCGGTCTCGTAGGATGCGCTGTCGAGCAGGAACGATGCCGTCAGGGCCTCTTCGGCCTCTGCGTACATCTCGGCCGTGCCGAGGACCGTACCCCAGGCCCTCCACACCGCCGGATCTCCCGGGAAGGCGCCTGCGGCGGCCCTGCAGAGGCTGTCCGCGACCGGGAACCTGCCTGCGGCCGACAGCATGTCGCAGATCGAGACGAGGATCACGGGGTCGCCCGGCGCCTTCGAGCAGGCGAAGATCCCAGCGGCTACGGCCTCATCGGTCATCCCGTTGTAGTGGAGGCTCCAAGCCAGGTTCTCGGCCGACGCGGGATCGTACTCCATGGCCAGGGCCTCCAGGCTGTCGGCCTGTCCGGCCTCTCCCATCCCTCGACGGATCGAGGCCGACTCCAGCAGGGCCATGCCCGTGTCGCCCGATGCCTCCATGTACCTCTCGAGATAGTCGAGCGCGACTTCGGGCGAGCCCGTCCTGCGCTCGATGCGGGCGAGCCTGAGGAGCCCGAAGGAGTACAGGCTGTCGATCGAGAGCGCCTCGAGATAGACAGCCTCGGCCGAGTCGGCCTCGCCCGCATCCTCCAGCAGCATTCCCAGCTCGCCGTACAGCCACGCGCTCTGGGGTGCGGCCTCGATGGCCGCGCGATACCACGAGGCGGCGAGGCCGGGTTCGCCCCCCTCCTCGTAGAGCAGGCCGCGCTGCTCCCATCCCCACTGGTAGGCGGAGTCGATCCCGACCGCCATCTCGTATGCAGCGGCGGCTTCGGCCGTGCTCCCGAGATTGTAGCAGACGTACCCCAGCTCGCCCCAGGTCCAGGCGTCGGATGGATCGAGCTCGAGGGCCCTCCTGTAGTCGGCGGCGGCCTTTTCGAGCAGGCCTTCGCTCTCGTCCAGCAGCCCGAGGCTGACCCAGGCTTCGGTCATCGCGGGATCGATCGCCAGGGCTTCCCCGAACCACGTCCTGGCCGAGTCGGGAAGCCCCTGGTTCTGCATCAGCAGGCCCGCCCTGTAGGCGGCCCAGGAGTAGCCGGGGTCGACATCCAGGCCCGCCATGTACCATTCCATGGCCAGATCGTCCCGCCCCACCGCCTCGAAGCACCAGCCGATCTCGCCGAAGGCCCACGAATCCGTCGAATCGGACGCGATGGCCTCCCTGTAGCTCTTGATCGCGGCTCCGAATCCGCCCCGGTCCTCGTGGAGGAGGCCGATCCGCCTGTGGAACTCCGTGCCGGAGGGGCCGGGCGGGACGGCCCTCGTGTAGACAGCCATGGCCGAGTCGGGGAGCCCCGCCTCCTCGAGGAGAGTGCCGAACTCCAGAGAGAGGGCGCGGTAATCGGGATGGAGGCCGGAGAGGGCCGAGGCCCGTGCGAGGGCCTCCTCCTCCCGGCCCGACATCCCCAGGGCTCCGATCAGCGGAAGGAATGCGGGCCTGTAGGACGGTTCGGCCTCCAGGAGCCCTTCGAGGAGATCGACCGAGAGTTCGTAGTCGCCTGCGGAGGAGACGACCCCGGCCATCCCCTCGATGGCGGGGATGCAGAGGTCATCGAGTTCGAGAGATCTGCGGAACGCCCCGAGGGCGGCTTCCGGGTCGGTGGTCGAGAGCAGGGTCCCCCTGGCCGCCCATGCGAGGGGCGAGAGGGAATCGAGCGCGAGTGCGGCGCCTGCCCAGACGGACGCATTCGAACCGGTCTCCGACCGGAAGGCGGCGATGGCCGCGCAGGCCCATGCATCGGCATCGAGGGAATCGGCGGCGATGGCGCCTTCAGCGATGGACAGCGCGCCCGGCCAGTCGTCGGCCGCGCATGCCCCGGCCCATCCCGCAGGGGGTGCTCCCGTCATGCAGGCGAGGAGAAGCGCATACATGGGTCAGCCTCCCGTGAGAATGACGGCCGTCGCGGCCACCGAAGCGACCAGGCAGTATACACCGAAGACCCAGAGCCTGTTCCGTCCCAGCATGCCGATCAGGAGCCGGAGCGAGGCGTAGCCTGCCAGGAAGGACACGGCGAACCCCGCCAGCGCCACGGGGATGTCGGCCGGGTCGAGGGATGCGATCCCCCGGGCCTCGAGGAGGCCTGCGCCCGCTACCGCGGGGATCGACATGAGGAACGAGAACCCGGCGGCATCGGTCTGCGCCATGCCCGAGGCAGTCATCGCGGAGATCGTCGATCCCGATCTGGAGATCCCCGGAAGGATCGCGACAGCCTGCGCCAGGCCCCCGGCCAACGCGTGCCGGAGCCCGGGGCCGCTCCCGCCCGGAGTCCTCCTGCGCAGGAGGCCCGACACCAGCAGGATCATGCCGTTGATCCCGAGCAGGACGGCCACCAGGAGGGGCGAGGAGAAGGCTCTCTCGATGCCGTCCTCGAAGAGCAGCCCGACCGCCGCCGCGGGGATGGAGGCCAGGGCCAGCAGCAGCAGCAGCCTCCAGGAATCCGCCGCTCCCCTGGACAGCCCGGACAGGAGCCGGGAGAGGTCGGTCCGATAGAAGACGAGAACCGAACAGAGCGTCCCGAGGTGCAGTATGACCTCGATCAGCACCCCTTCGCCCGTCGCGCCGGACCCGAGGAACCTTCCGAGCAGGGCGAGGTGCCCGGAACTGGAGATGGGGAGGAACTCTGCGATCCCCTGCACGAGGGCGAGCAGAAGAACGGGAAGGAGCCTCATCCGGCCTCCAGGAACTCATGGTGGAGGGCGGCGAGCGCCCTGTCCCTGTCGCCGCGCCTGACCAGCGCGGAAATGGTCGCATGCGAGTCGACGGTCTGCAGCATCTCGATCCCGGCGCAGTCGAGAGTGCGGGCGAACCGGGCCATGACGCCCCTCATCCCGTGCATGCCGGCACCCACGATCGAGACCTTGGAGCACGGCCCCTCGAGGTCCACGGCGAAGCCCATCCCGGACAGGATGGAACGGACGTCCGCCGCCCTAGGGCCTTCCACCGTGAAGAGGACCGTACATCCCATCACCGAGAACATGTCCATGGAGATCCCGGCATCGGCCACTGCGCCGAATACGTTCGCGTAGAACGAGCTGGGAGGACCCCCGCCGGGATCGGTCACCGACACCCGCGAGACGTCGGGACCGGACGTGACCCCGGTTATGTACCTGCCGCCCCTGATGACGAAGGGTTCTATCCGGGTGACGGTCTCGCCGGAGGAGTGGCGCCTGACCTCGACCGGGATGCCGGCCTCGCCAGCGATCTCGGCTGCCCTGGGGTGGACGACGCCGGCCCCCTGCCAGGACATCTGCCTCAGATCCTCGTAGCTGATGCGTTCTATGCGGATCGTGTTCCCGACCAGGGCGGGATCGGCCGATCTTATGGAATCGACGTTCTTGAAGAGGACGGCCTCCCCTGCCCCGATGGCGGCGGCGAGGGCAAGGGCCGTCGTGTCCGAGCCCCCCCTGCCCAGGGTGCATGCCGACCCGTCCGGACCGCCTCCCTGGAAACCGGCCACCACGGGGACCACTCCCCTGTCGAGCAGCCCGCGTATCCGCGCGGTGTCGATCCTGCATATCCCGGCATCGCCGTGGAGCCCGTCGGTCGAAAGTCCGGCGTCCCAGCCCGTGAGCGACTCGGCAGGGATGCCGCTGGTCCTGAGGGCATCGGCCATCACGGCAGCCGAGATGATCTCGCCGCAGCAGAGGAGGCTGTCGCGCTCGGCGGCCGGAGCGCCCGGCGCCAGGCCCGAGAGGGTGTCCGTGGCGTACGGGTCGCCGTTCCTGCCCATGGCGGAGACGACCACCACGAGACCCCTGCCGTCGGAGAGCGCCTTCGCGCAGTGCCCCACCGCCGCCTGCCTGCCGGACTCGTCGGCGATGCAGGTGCCCCCGAACTTGTATACTCTGGGGCTCGTTGCCTCCATGAACACCTCCTGCGCTCCAAGGCGGATTCTACCCGATGGAGCCCGTGGTGTGCCAGCCGTGGATTGCCGAGGAACGGGGCCTCTAGTATCCTTCGCAGTCGTATCGGAAGGAGTCCCCTTGCGGACCTGCTTCATGCTCAAGAACAGACTCCGCGGAGATGCCCGCGTGAAGAAGGAGGCCCTGGCCCTGAAGGCCGCGGGCTGGGACGTTACCGTCCTCTGCTGGGAGGAGCCGGGCGCTCCGCGCGAGGAGGACTGGAACGGGATATCCGTCAGGAGGCTGCGGTTCAGGTCCGCCGCCGCCGCCTCGATCACGGACAGCCTCGATTCGGAGCCGCACCCCCGCGGGCCTCTCCGCGCCGCCCTGTCGAGGCTCCGCCACAGCAGGGCCAGGCGCAGGGCCGCCGACTTCTTCCGCAACGCCGTGTTCGACGTCCGCCTCCTCGCCTCTGCGCTCCGTACGGGTGCATGCGTGGTGCACGCCCACGATCTCGACACGCTGATGCCCGCCCGGGCCGCCGCCCTGCTCCTCGGGGCGAGGCTCGTCTACGACTCGCACGAGCTCTGGCTCGGTTCGGCAAGGTACCTGCGCGAGACCGGTGCCGTCGGAAGGCTGCGCGACCGGCTTGCCGAGAGGCTGCTGATCCGCCGGGCCGACGCCGTCATCGCGGTCACCCGCGGCAGGATCGGCGTCATGGAGGAGATGTACCCGGGTATCCGGATAGAGCTCGTCGAGAACTGCCCCGAGGCCATCCCCGAACTGCCTCCCAGGGGGAGGCTCGACGGCGTTCCGGAGGATGGCGGCCCCATAGTGCTGTACCAGGGGGCCATAGCGTACGAGCGCGGACTCGAGAAGCTGATCGAAGCCTGCGGGCTCCTGCCGGCGGGCTCGGTCAGGGTGGTCATGATAGGCCCCGACGCGACATCGGGCGTGCTTCCGGCCATGGCGAGGGAGAGGGACGTGAACGGGGTGCTCTCCATCCTCCCGCCGGTGCCGTCGGAGAAGCTGCCCGGCGTGACGGCGTCGGCCGACATCGGCCTGATCCTGTTCCAGAACACCTGCCCCAACCACTACTATTCGCTGCCCAACAAGCTCTACGAGTACATGATGGCCGGTCTCCCGATCATCGCGAGCGACCTGCCGGAGATGGCCGACCTGATATGCAGGGAGCGCTGCGGGATGCTCATCGACCCCGAGAGCCCCCGGGCCATCGCCCGCGGCATCCTCGGCCTCGCCTCCGACGGCGCGGCGAGGGCGGAGATGGGCGGGAACGGCAGGGCGGCCGCCCTGGCGCGATACACCTGGCCGGCGCAGGCCGCGGTGCTGACGGGGATATACGGACGCTTCGCGGGATGCGGCGCCCGGGGGGGCGGACGATGAGGGTCGCCATGGTGCTGGGCTTCCTGCCGACCTACGTGAGGACGGAGGTGGAGGCCCTGGGCGCCCTCGGGGTCGAAACCGAGATCTGGCTCCCCGGGACCGACCGGTACATCGACTCGATCACCGGAGGCGACCTGCCTCCGGGTTCCGTTCAGGGCGGCTCCGGAGGGGAGCTGGTGACGGGCTCGCCCACTCCCGGGCAGGCCGTACGCTCCCTCCTGAGCACGACACGCGCATTCCTCGTGCACCCCCGCCCGATGGCCGGCCTCGCCGCCGAAGCCTTCCGCGTCTCCGGCCCCGCGCTCATGGCCTACGGCGCGAGGCTCGCCGACGCGCTCGCGAAGAACCCTCCCGACAGGATACACAGCCATTTCGCCTGGGAGCCGGCCGCCGTGGCGATGTGGGCTTCGAGGATGCTCGGCATCCCCTGGAGCCTCACGGTGCATGCCGCCGACATCTTCACGCCGAGGAGGCCCGAGGCCGTCGGGCTGATGCTCTCGAAGGCATGCCCCCTCTTCACCATCTCCGACTTCGACAGGCTCTTCATCATGGATAGATGGGGGGCCGGGGCGGGGTCGGGGGCCGTCGTGAACCGGCTCGGGATAGAGCAGGAGGGCCTGCCGGAATGGTCCGGCATGGGGAGCGGGCTGATCTGGTGCATGGCCAGCGGCCTGGCCGACAAGAAGGGCGTGGGGGTCCTGCTTTCGGCGTGCGCCGTCATGAAGGCCGGGCGGAGCGGCTGGCGCTGCGTCATCGCAGGGTCCGACAGGAACGGCGACAGGCTCCGCATGTACCGTGAGAAGGCCTCCGGTATGGGCCTCGACGGGTTCGTCGAGTTCCCGGGAGCTCTGCCTTCGGACGAGGTGCTGGCAGGCACGGCCAGGGCCGCCGTCGCCGTCCTGCCTTGTGTGAAGGCTCCGGATGGCGACATGGACGGCATTCCCATAGCCCTGATGGAGGCCATGGGGATGGGCGTCCCCGTCGTCTCGACCCGCCTTTCCGGCGTACCGGAGCTCATCGAGGACGGTGTGAGCGGAATCCTGACCGATCCAGGCGATCCTTCCGCCCTTGCAGCGGTCCTGCTGCGCCTGCTGGACGACCCGGAGGGCTCCTCTTCGCTGGGGACCGCCGCCAGGGCGCGGATATCCGGACACTTCTCCGCCTCCGGGCATGCCCGGAGGATGATCGACTCCTGGAGGGCCGCAGACGCATGCGGTCAGCCCGCCGGGGGCGCCTCGCCGGGCTCTTGACCCGGGCCGGGCGTTTTCAGCTATTTCGGGCACCGGTAAAAAGGGGGCTGGAATTGGTCTGGGACGACGACGAAGACTTCGAGGACGACGACGAAATCGATGAGGATGCCGGGGGGGACGAACCCGGCGAATCCGTTGACGACATGATGGGCGAAGGTGTCGGTTTCCCCCCTCCCGGAGAGGAAGACTGGTCCTGGGAGGACGAGGAGGAGCCAGACGACGAAGAAGACGATGATGACGGACTGGAGGAGGAGGACGAGGACTAGACCCCCGTCTCCACGCCCGCGATAGCAGCGGGGGGCGCCGGATCGGACGGTCCGGCGCCTCGCGTGACGGAACCCATCCGGAGCATCTCCCCCGACAGGACCGACAGCCGTCGGTAGCTCATCGCATCGGATACCTGATGATAGGGAGGCCGGCAGGATCCGCGGATGCCTCCCTCGTCCCCCCAGGCGGCCTCGACGAGCCGCCCGGCGCAGAAGCGGAGCATCCTCGGACGGCCTCTCCACTCGAACTCCTGCACGCTGCACGCCAGCCCGGCGATCCTGGCCGCCCTGGCGGCCGCGGCCGCGGCACCCGAAAGCAACGACAACACGCGCAGGGCCGTCTCTTAAGCCGGTGATGACGGTTCCCCACCCCCCTCGGGCGCCTC
>JAUCPW010000064.1 GCA_030373045.1 Candidatus Fermentibacter sp. | reverse complement strand
GTCGATCCCGTGGTTGATGCAGTGGGAGTAGGCGATGATGATGCTGGGCCCCTCGTAGGACTCGGCCTCGACGAATGCCCTGACGGCCTGGGCGTAGTTCGCGCCCATGGCTATCCTGGCCACGTAGATGTTCTGATAGGTCATGGCGAGCATGGCGAGATCCTTCTTCGGCACGGCCTTGCCCGATGCCGCGAACCTCGCGACCGCTCCCAGCGGGGTGGACTTGGAGCACTGGCCGCCGGTGTTCGAGTAGACCTCGGTGTCGAGCACCAGCACGTTGATGTCGCGGCCCTGGGCCAGGACGTGATCGAGCCCGCCGTAGCCGATGTCGTAGGCCCAGCCGTCGCCGCCCACCACCCAGACGCTCCTGCGGAGCAGGTAGTCCGAGATCGAGGAGAGCTGCCTCGCGTCGGGCGTGTCGATGCGGGCCAGCGCGCCGCGGAGTGCTTCGAGGCTGCGCCTCTGGGCTGCGATCTCGGATTCGGTCTTCTGGGGATTGCCGGAGAGTGACGCCACGAGCTCCGCATCCAGGCTCCCCTCGAGCCTGTGCAGGAGCTCCACTGCGAATCCGGCCTGCCTCTCGGCGGTGAGCCTGAAGCCGAAGCCGAACTCGGCGGCGTCCTCGAAGAGGCTGTTGTTCCAGGCAGGACCCCTGCCGTCCGCGTTGGTGCAGTACGGCGTCGTGGGCAGGTTGCCGCCGTAGATGGAGCTGCAGCCCGTGGCGTTGGCCACGAGGGCCCTGTCGCCGAACAGCTGGGTCATCAGCTTCACGTAGGGGGTCTCGCCGCAGCCGGCACAGGCCCCGGAGAACTCGAACAGCGGCCTCATGAGCTGCGAGCCCTTCACGGTCTCGCGGTTCAGCTTCTCCCTGTCGCAGTCGGGGATCGACAGGAAGAACCCGAAGAAGGCCTTCTCCCTCTCCACCACGTCGGTGTGGGGAGTCATGTCGATGGCCTTGCGGCCCTCCTGCTGCCTGTTCCTGCCAGGGCACGCATGGACGCAGGCGCCGCAGCCCGTGCAGTCCTCGGGGGCAACCTGGACCATCCACTTCATCCCCGGGAACTCGGAGCCCTTCGCGTCGACGCTGCGGAAGCCCTCGGGGGCGGATGCGAGCGATGAAGGATCGGCCACCTTCACGCGGATCGCCGCGTGGGGGCAGACAAGGCTGCACACGGCGCACTGGAGGCAGACCGAGGGATCCCAGACAGGCACCTCGAGAGCGATGTTCCGCTTCTCCCAGCGGGTGGTCGAGAGGGGCCAGGTGCCGTCGGCAGGCATTGCGGAAACGGGCAGCGCGTCTCCCTTCTTGGAGATGATGGCCGCCGTCACGTTCCTGACGAACTCGGGTGCCCCGGCCGGCACCGGCGGCTGGACGTCCCTCGTGGCCGTCTCCTTCTTCGGGTAGTCGACCTCGTGCAGGTTCGCGAGCGTGTCGTCCACGGCCTCGAAGTTCTTGCGGACGACATCCTCGCCCTTGCGGCCGTAGGACTTGCGTATCGCCTTCTTGATCTTGTCGATGGCCTCCTCGCGCGGGAGGATGCCCGAAATCGCGAAGAAGCAGGTCTGCATGATCGTGTTGATCCTGACGCCCATTTCGTTGTCGCGCGCCACCTTGTAGGCGTCGATCACGTACAGGCGAAGCTGCTTCTCGAGGATCTGCCTCTGGACCGAGAGGGGCAGGTGGTCCCAGACCTCTCCAGGCGCGTACGGCGAGTTGAGCAGCACCGTGGCGCCCTGCGCCGCGTAGCCCATCACGTCGTACTGCTCGAGGAAGATGCTCTGGTGGCATCCCACGAAGCCGGCCTGCGACACGAGGCAGGTCTGCCGGATCGGCTTCGGGCCGAACCTGAGGTGGCTGACGGTGAGAGTGCCCGCCTTCTTCGAGTCGTACACGAAGTAGCCCTGGGCGAAGAAGTCGGTCTCCTCGCCGATGATCTTGATGGAGTTCTTGTTGGCGCCCACGGTGCCGTCGGAGCCGAGGCCCAGGAACACCGCCTGGTGGACGCCGGGGGTCTCGAGGCAGAACTCGACGTCCACATCGAGCGAGGTGCCGAGCACGTCGTCCTCTATGCCCACCGAGAAGTGGCGGGCCGGGTCGTCCTTCGCGGCCTCGCGCAGCACGGCCGCCACCATCCCGGGGGTGAACTCCTTGCTGCCGAGCCCGTACCTGCCGCCGATGGCGCGGACGGAGCACCGCCCGGTCTCTGCGAGCGCGTTGACGACGTCGAGGTAGAGGGGTTCGCCGGGGGAGCCCGGCTCCTTGGTGCGGTCGAGCACCGCGACTGTCTTCGCCGAAGGCGGCAGAGCCCTGGAGAAGGCCTTCGAATCGAACGGCCTGTAGAGGCGGACCTTCAGCAGACCGACCTTCTCTCCCCCGGCCGTCATGCTCTCGATGGTCTCGTGGGCCACCTCTGCGCCCGAGCACATCATGACTACGACCCTCTCGGCATCAGGTGCGCCGACATACTCGAAGAGCCTGTAGGCCCGGCCGGTGAGCGACGCGAAGCGGTCCATCGCATCCTGGACGATGCCGGGAACCGCGAGGTAGTAGGGATTCACGGTCTCACGGCCCTGGAAGTAGACGTCCGGGTTCTGGCTGGTGCCCCTGAGCACCGGCCTCTCCGGGTCGAGGGCCCTGTTGCGGAAGGCCGCCAGGGCGTCGGTGTCGATCATGGCGGAAATGGCGTTCTCGCCGACCACCTCGATCTTCTGGACTTCACTGCTGGTCCTGAATCCGTCGAAGAAGTGGACGAACGGGATGCGCGCCTTCAGGGTGGCCGCGTGGGCCACGAGGGCCAGGTCCATCGCCTCCTGCACCGAGTTGCTGGCCAGGAGTGCGAAGCCTGTCTGCCTGACTGCCATGACGTCGCCGTGGTCGCCGAAGATCGAGAGCCCCTGGCAGGCCAGGGCGCGCGCGGATACGTGGAAGACCGCCGGCGTGAGCTCGCCTGCGATCTTGTACATTGTGGGGATCATCAGCAGGAGACCCTGGGAGGCCGTGAAGGTGGTGGTGAGGGCGCCGGCCTGGAGGGCGCCGTGTACGGCCGCGGCCGCCCCTCCCTCGCTCTGCATCTCCTGGACGAGGGGGACGGTGCCCCAGAGGTTCTTCCTGCCCTTGGCGGACCATTCGTCGGCGTACTCGCCCATGGTGCTCGAGGGCGTGATGGGATAGATGGCTATCACTTCGCTGAGCTTGTGCGCAATGGTCGCGGCGGCCTCGTTGCCGTCTATGGTGACCATTGTCCTGGGGGCGTCGTTCATCTCGCTCATCCGCCTTTCATCATCTTGCAGGACCGGATCTGTCGGGAGGTCAGGCCATGCTGCCGAACGTCCTCGGGAAGGGCAGGACGTCCCTTATGTTCTTCATCCCGCTGAGGTACATGAGCATCCGTTCGAAGCCGAGGCCGAAGCCCGAATGGGGCGCCGAGCCCCAGCGCCTGAGGTCGAAATACCATCCGTAGATCGCCGGGTCGAGCCCCTGCTGCGAGGCCCTCGACTCGAGCACATCCCGGCGCTCCTCGCGCTGGCTGCCGCCTACGATCTCGCCGACACCCGGAGCCAGGAGGTCCGTGCAGGCCACCGTCCTGCCGTCGTCGTTCAGGCGCATGTAGAAGGGCTTGAACGATGCGGGATAGTCGGTGACGAAGACCGGCCTCGCGAACACCTCCTCCGCAAGGAAGCGCTCCTGCTCCGAGGAGGGCTTCTGGCCCCACTCGAGAGGGGCTACCCGCCCAGCGCCGGAATCCCGGAGTATCCGTGCCGCCTCCGTGTACGTGATCCTCGCGAACCCGGAATCCAGGAGCGAAGCGTAGCGAGCCGGCAGGCCGGGTTCCACGAACTTCGTCAGGAATTCGATCTCCTCGCCGCAGCGGTCCCTTACTGTGCCCGCCATGTGCTTCACGAAGGCCTCGATGAGTGCGATGTCGTCGTCGAGGTCCATGAAGGCGGCCTCGGGCTCGATCATCCAGAATTCCGCGGCGTGCACCCTCGTGTCGGAGGGCTCCGCCCTGAAGATCGGACCGAACGTGTAGACGCCGCCCAGGGCCAGCGCCAGCGGCTCGGCCTCGAGCTGGGCGCTGACGGTCAGGTAGGCCCTGCGCCTGAAGAAGTCGCGCGAGTAGTCGACTTCGCCGTCCTTGAGCGGCACGCCGTCGAGGGGCAGCGTGGTCACCTGGAACGTCTCCCCGGCGCCCTCGCAGTCGCTCGAGGTCACCAGAGGGGGGTGGACGTAGAAGAAGCCTCGCGAATCGAAGAACTCGTGGATCGACATCGCCAGCCTGTGCCTCATCCTGAAGACGGCCGAGAAGGTGTTCGTGCGCGGCCTCAGATGGGGGATCGTGCGCAGGAACTCCATGCCGTGCCTCTTGGGCTGCAGGGGATACGACTGGTCGCAGGGCCCGAGGATCCTGAGCCCGGTGGCCTTCACCTCCCTTGACTGCCCCGCGCCGCTCGACTCGACAAGGGTGCCGGCCACCTCGACGCAGGCTCCCACTGAAGCCGACGCTATGGCGGCCTCGTCGAAAAGGGCCCTGTCCAGGACTATCTGGATGTTCCCGAAGGTCGACCCGTCATTGACCGCGAGGAATGCCACTCCGCTCGAGGCCCTGTTGCTCCGGACCCATCCGGGGATGGTGACAGGGCTTCCAAGAGGGCTGGACTCCAGCGCCTCCCTCACGGTGGTTCTGCGGATCATGGCGGTTCCTCCGGCGAGAAAGAAATGGAGCATGAACAATAACTGAAACGGACCCGGAAGCGATAGAGCGGGCCGTCCTTGACACCGCCCCGGCCCCCCGGAATGATGGAACACGTGCCTGTCACGCGGAGTGGAATCACTCGCGCAAGGAGGTTCCGATGAGCAGCGGTACCTTGGTTCAGCAGATCCTCGGCCAGCTCGCCGGGGATGGTCTCTCGAACATTTCCCGCAGGATAGGTGCTGACGAGAAGACCACCGGTTCGGCCCTCTCGACCGTATTCCCACTCCTCATCACCGCGCTGGCGAAGAACTCCTCGGAGCCGGCCGGTGCGAGTTCCCTCCACAAGGCGCTTAAGAATGATCACGACGGGTCGATCCTCGAGGATCTCGGCGGCTTCCTCTCGAACCCCCAGGCCGCGAACGGAGCCGGCATCCTGGGCCATATCCTCGGCGGGAGGCAGCAGACCGTCACCAGGAGCCTCTCGAAGGGCACCGGACTCGACGGTGAACAGGTGGCGCAGCTTCTCCAGATCGCGGCCCCCCTGGTCATGGGACTCCTCGGGAGGCAGCTCCAGAAGAAGGGGCTCGACTCCGATACCCTGACGACCTTCCTGGGCGGTCAGCAGAAGAAGGAACAGAAGGCCGACCCCGGGCTTGCCGGAGCCCTGGGGACCCTGCTCGACGCCGACAAGGACGGTTCGGCCGTCGACGACGTCGTGGACATCGTAGGGAAGATGCTCAGCAGGAGGTAGCCCGGAAGGCTCCGGGAGGTGCCTCTGAAGGTTCTCGTCATGGCCACATGCCGGTGGTGGAATGCCACCGCCGAGGGCGCCCTTCTCGGTGCAAGGGCCCTCGAGCGCGCGGGGATCCGCGTACTCCTCACCGGCCAGCCCGGCTCGCCCGTCCTCGACAGGGCCGGATCCGACGGTATCGAAGCCGCGGCCCTGCGTCTCCAGGGAGCATCGTTCGCAGCGGGACTCGCCTCACTCGGGCGGCTGACGTCGCGCTTCAGGCCCGACTTCATCGTCGCACACCGCTCCGAGGACCAGCTGGCCGCGGTCCTCGCACACGGGCGTATCCCTGTCGTGAGGGTCCGCTCGGACATTCGGCGGCCGTCGGGATCGCCTCTGGCCAGGTTCGTGGACTCGCACACGGCCCTCGAGGCATACTCGAGCCCGTTCATGTCGAGGGCCGGATACGGGCGGGGCAGGAGCGGCCCGGTGGCCGTGGTTCCCCAGCCCGTGGACACCGGCCGCTTCCGGCCCGGGCCGGGAGGCCCCCCGGGTACGTTCGTGATGGCCGCCAGGCTCAGCGAGGTGAAGGGCCATCCGACCGCGCTCCGGGCACTTCGCGCCGCACCCTCGGCGAGGCTCGTGGTGGCCGGAGCGGAGGCCCAGATCACGGAACGGCAGCTCCGTGACGAGGCGGAATCGCTCGGGGTCTCGGAGCGGGTGGAATTCACCGGTTACCTCGACGATATAAGGACCGCCTACGGCCGGGCTTCGATCGGGCTCGTACCCAGCCTCGCTAGCGAGGCAGTATCGCGGGCGGCCCTCGAGATGATGGCATGCGGACTCCCCGTCCTGGCTGCGGCCACGAACGGGCTGGTGGACACTATCTCCGACGGGCGCACGGGCCTCCTGCACCCGCCGGGGGACTCCGCGGTCCTCGGCAGGCAGATGGCCTATCTCGCCTCGCATCCCGAAGTGGCAGGACGGATGGCGGTCCGTGCCAGGGATGCCTGCGAAGCGCTATACTCGCTCGATTCGGTCGGCTTCCGGTGGAGGAGGCTCCTGGAGGCCCTTCGGGACGGATGGGGAACAGGAGCCGCCGCGCCCGGGTATCATGGCTGGTCTGGAGACGCTCCACCGGAGGATGGATGATATGAGACTCGTTTTCCTTCTCGTCACATCGCTGGCGGGACTTTCGGCCGGACAGGCCGGGGACTATTCGCCCCGCTTCGTCGAGAACGGCGCCTTCGGACCCGGGGAACTGCTCGAGTTCAGCGTCGAATACGGCATAGTGAAGGCCGGCACCGCAACGCTCTCGGTCACCGGACCCGAACAGCGCGAGGGCCTGATGGCCTACCGGATAACGGCCAACGCCAGATCCAATCCCGCCTTCAGCGCCTTCTTCAGGGTGGACGACACCAACGCCGCCCTGCTCGACATGGTCCAGCTCCATACCCTCATGTTCTCCAAGAGCCTCCAGGAAGGCGACTACAGGAACTCCGAGGAGGTGTTCTTCGACCAGGAGGCCGGGACTGCCTTCTACCCCGAAGAGGACGACGAGGACGAGAGGCTCGTGGAGATACCGCCCCACGCCCTCGACGTTCTGAGCTGCCTCTACTACGCACGTACGCTGCCCCTCGAGGTCGGAGAGGCCTACACGCTCGACTGCCACACCGACAACGACAACTACCCGCTGCAGGTGACGGTTCTGCGCGAAGAGAGGATCAGGGTCCCTGCAGGCACGTTCGACTGCGTCCTCGTCCAGCCCGAGCTCGTCGGGGAGGGCATCTTCGACCAGCAGGGGGAGATCTACGTCTGGATGACCGACGACGAGCGCCACATGCCGGTGCTGATGCGCAGCGCCATAGTCATCGGCGAGATTGCCTGCCTGCTCGAGAGCTACACCGAGGGAACGGTCATCCCGGTCGACAATCCCTTCGGGGATGAATAGCGGGCTGGAGGCCTGGAGGCGCGACTGGTCGGCCCGTCTTTCGGCCAGGGGCTTCGGGGTCGCATTCCTGCGTGAACTGTCCAACGGTCTCCAGACCGAGGTCACCGACGGATCGAGGTCCTGCCGCGTGAACCTGTACCACTCCGCGCGCAGGGGTTCTTCGGCCGTGTTCTCGGGGGGCGACCGGGACCTGTTCTCCATCCTGTCGTCCGACGAAGGCTCCGTGCCTACGGGAGGATCCGACGAGGCCGGCAAGGGCGACTACTTCGGCCCGCTCACCGCGGCTGCCGTTGCGCTGGAGCCGGCTTCCGCGGCCAGGCTGAGGTCGAAGGGCCTCGCCGACTCCAAGCTGCTCGACAGCCGAAGGATCTTCCTGCTCGAGGAGGCCATCGGGGCGGAAACCCGTGCGAGGGCTGTGGCCTCGATCCAGCCTGCGGAGTACAACGCCGCCATGAAGGCGATGCAGGCAGGCAGGAACAGCCTGGACATCCTTGCCGGGCTCCACGCATCCGCCATCGCGGGCATGCTGGAGAACTGCCGGGGGACCTGCCCGCCCAGGGTGGTGATCGACAGGTTCTGCGCCCCGTCCAGGGTGGCTCCTCTGCTCCCGCGGGGAGTCGAGTACGAGTTCAGGGTGAGGGGGGAGCAGGAGCCCGCCGTGGCCGCGGCTTCCATCCTGGCCAGGGCGGCCTACCTCCGTGCTCTCTCGGTGCTGTCCTCCGAACTGGGTGTGGAAGTGAAGTCGGGGGCCGGGGCCGATATCGATGCGATAGGCGCCGCCGTGGTCGCCCGGCATGGTCCGGAAGCGCTGTTCAGATCGGCGAAAACTCACTTCGCCAACACGGCCCGGATCCTTTCCGGGCAGGGTATTGACCCGGTGCGGTAGACCGATATATTTACTCTGCGTGCTGTATGCAGGTTCCTTGCCTTGGCAATTCCCAGGAGTGTAGTTCCCAACAAAATGGTTCGAAAGGAGTTATGGACATGAAGCACATTGCTATTCTGACGATCGTCGCGGTTGCGATGCTCGTAGCTGCCTGCGAGAAGCCGGCCCCCGTCGTCGAGGACGTCGTCGACTCCCTGACCACCGTGGTCGACTCCGCTGTCGTCACCGTCGACTCCGCCCTCGTCGAGGTCGACTCCGCCCTCGTCGTCGCCGACTCCGTGGCCGGCGCCGCCGTCGACAGCGCAGCAGCCGCCGTCGAAGAGGCAGTCACCCCCGAGACCACCGAGCCGCCGGTCACCAGGTAGATTCCGGATTCCGACGAAAGGCGGCGCCTCGGGCGCCGCCTTTTCTATTCCCAGAACTCCCGTATCTCGCGCATGGACCAGGACGCCCGCCTCGGGCGCCCGTCACGCAGCCAGTGGGCGGGCAGCAGATCCGAATAGGGCGGCGAGAGGAATCTGCCGTCCAGCAGAAGCAGCACGGCCCTGTCCCCGGGCTTCCTGACGAGCCTCCCCGCCGCCTGGATCACCCTCGACATGCCGGGGATGACGGATGCGCATCTGAATCCGTCCCTCCCGGACGCGGAGAAGTCGGCCCTCAGGAGGTCGCTCCTCAGGTCGACCGAGGGCAGGGACGGCCCCACCACCGCCGCGCCCCTGAGATCGGGGGCCCTCAGGTCGACGCCTTCGGAGAAGATCCCGCCGGACACTGTCAGGACGAGCCTCCCGCCCTTCTCCAGCTCCTCCATGAACGAGTCCCTCGACTGCTGGTCCATCCCCGGCCTCTGGACGAGCAGGGCGTCCGAAACCTGCCCGAGCGCCCGTGCAGCGGCATCCATGTAGCCGTAGGAGGGGAAGAAGAGCACCCAGGTCCCGGGCATCGTCGCGGCCAGCCCGGTGATCCTCCTCACCAGCATGGGCATGCTCCTGGCCCTGGCCCTGTAGCGGGTGTCCACGTACCCGTCGACCCAGACCGAGAGGCTGTTCTCCGGGAACGGCCAGGGGAGCGATTCCATCACCGACTCCTCTCCCAGGCCGAGGAGGTCCCTGTGGTGCTCGAGAGGCATCAGCGTGGCGCTGAAGCAGACCGAGGCCCTGGAGGATGAGAACCTCTCGCCGGTGAAGCGGGACGCATCCGTGCAGAACCACTGCACGGACGTCCCCCCGCCGTCCCTCCTGCAGAGGAGGTGGAAGCCGCTGCCCGCGAGCGCCGACACCTTCGCCATCGCCGACACCGCGAAGAAGACGTCTATCAGTTCGTCCGACGGCGGGACTTCGAGCTTCGCGAACTTCTCGGCCCAGGCCTCGGGGCGCAGGCACAGGTCGGTCGCAGGGTCGATCTCGATCTCGCCGCCTTCGGCGAGAGCAGGGTCGGAGCCAAGCCTCTCGAGCGAGCCCCTGAGCCCGCCCAGCAGCCTCCGGAACGACCCGAACCTCTTCGGAAGAGGAAACGCGGCATCCACAAGGGCGGACGATATGCCCGGCGAATAGTACTCCCTCGCCCTGGACGGCAGGTTGGCTGCCTCGTCCACCAGCAGCACGCTCCTGGCCTCCTCGGGCGGGTCGTCGAAGAACCTCCTGAGCCTGACCGAGGGATCGAACGCGTAATTGTAGTCCCCCACGACAAGGTCGCAGTGCCTGGCCCTGGCGAGCTGCAGCTCGAAGGGGCACACACCGGCCGCTGCCGCCTCGGCCTTCAGGTCGGACGGCTCGACCAGTCCCTTCTCCATCAGGCTTTCCAGTATCCCGGATTCCCTGACCCTCGATCCGAAGCTCTCCGCGAAGCCGCACTCCGAAGCCCTGCAGCGGGCATTGCCCGCGGCGCACATCCTCTCCCTCGAATCCATCACCGTGACGGCCAGGTCGAGCCCTGCATCCCTCATGCCCCTGATGGTCTCCAGGCAGATGCGCCTCTGCGTGTTCTTGGACGTCAGGAAGAACACCCTGCACGAAGGCGGTATGGCAGCCGCCAGCGCCCCGGCCAGGATGGCCGCGGTCTTTCCCGTGCCGGTGGGCGCCTCTACGAGAACCCTGCCGGATTTTTCGACCGCCTCCTTCGAGAGGCTTTCGAGCCTCTCCTGGCCAGGCCTCCTGTCGTGGTAGGGGAAGACTCCCCCGGAGGCAAGCCTCGCGAGCTGCCGCGAACGCCTGTCCCGCCAGATGGAGAGAAGCCCGGCGGCGGTGGCCAGCATCGCCCTCCACTGCTCCTCCAGGCCCGGTGCCGAGGCGTCGATCTCGTATCCGACCGGAGGAGGATCATCCTTCGAGCAGGGGAGCACGACCAGCCTCATGGAGACTCCGCTCCCGGAGGGAGGTCCCCCGGCGAGCGCCCTGGCGTAGAAGTAGAGCTGCATCCCGAAGGCGGCGGGGATGCCGGAACCGTCCGCAGGAGGGACCTCGCCCGTCGTCTTCACCTCTGTCACGCGCCTGCCGCCGCCGGGAAGATCTTCGATCATGTCCGCGCGGCCGCTTACCTCGAACCTGTAGCCACCGGACTCGTCGGTGAGCGAGAGGGGGACCTCCAGCGCAGCCCCCCTGACGGATTCCTGGAATGCCCTGTGGGCGCGCGCCTTCGCGGACGGATCGGCATCGAAGGGGCCCGGGACGAGGCTTTCCGGCAGCAGGACGCGATCCAGCAGATCCCTTATCCCGCACCTCGCTGTCAGCGTCTCCTCGTCGAACATCAGGAACATCCCGCAATCCTCCGGTCCGCGGATACGAACGGGGGGCGGCAGCGCCGCCCCCCCTTGATACTCGTATCCCTGCTATCTCGCCAGGACCACCCTCGAGGAGTGGGTCGAACCGTCGGGAAGGACGAGGACGGTCATGTACACCCCCGACGGCGCGTCGGAGTCCCAGACGATGCTCTGCTCACCAGCCGGGACCTGCCTTCCCGTCTCCCACACCATCCTTCCGCACATGTCGTAGACTCTCGCCACGACACGTCCGGATTCCGTCAGGAACAGGGGGAAGACCACGCTTCCCCGGGATGGGTTGGGGGTCGGCCGGCCGCAGGTGCAGAAGGATTCCTGCCCTCCCTCGATTCCGGTCCCTCCGTTGTTGATCTGCCCGGTTTCCGGGATGGTGTTGTGGGACGAGACCATCCAGGGCATGTCATAGTCGTTGGCCGTCGCGGGGAACGTGAGTTCCAGGCTGCCCGACGAATCCGTGAAACCGCGGGCGTAGATCTCCTGGTCGGGCTTTCTGAGGCAGACCAGCGCTCCTTCCACGGGCACCCCTCCCGACGTGACCGTGAACTGGGCCGAGGTGGATCCGGTCGGGAGCGAGGCGGGGGCGGAGACGTCCAGGGGTGCGGGGACCTCGGTCCTCATGTCCATGGTGGGATCGCCGAAGACATGGAAGAGGTCCCACGTCGTCTCGGCATACTCCTGCCAGGAGCCGTAGGGATTGAACGGGGCCGCCGCCTGCATCTCGAGCTGGCCGCCCATGAGCGCCTGGCCGGCGAGGTAGTTCCCTCCCGGGGTGGTGTAGACGGACGGGGGGGAGACGTACTCGTCGTTGAAGCTGTGATAGATGCCGTAGCAGAGGTAGTCGTTGAAGTAGCTGTAGGAGACCTCGGCCGCGGCGAACACCGCCACGGCCCCGCCCTCCATCCTGAAGAAGTGCTCGGAGAAGCAGTCGGACGAGAACTGGCCCGTGAGGCAGTTGATGCTGAACACGATGGGCGTCAGGTCGCCGTTCGACAGGCCGGAGAGGTCGCCCGTGGAGTATGCGGGGTCGCCCCAGCCCGAGACAGCTCCGTGATCCCTGTGCTGTACGAGGAAGGTGCCGCCGTTGATGGCAGCGTTGATCCCCGCGGCGTCACCGTCCCAGGTGATGTCGAGCGGAACCTGCTGGCCCGCGGACGGGGCATCCGGCCTGTAGTAGTACGGGGTCGCGCAGGATGAATTGGTGCAGTACTCCCTGATCACGTCCTTGCCGTACAGTGTCGTGTAGGTGTCCCTCACCGTCTCGCACGTGAAGAGGAACCACCTGTCCGCGATGCCGTTATCGTCGTCGTCCTGGAAGTAGCCGGCCGAGAGGGCCGTGTTCCAGAACGACGGATCGAGGACCGGATCGAACTCCCACGAGAGGACCTTGTCCGACACCGTCTGCATCCAGTCGGTTCCGCAGGTGAAGCGGCCCCTGAAGATGTCGCAGATGTAGTCGGTCCCCGACACGCAGGCGTAGCGGTTGTCGGAGTACATCGAATTGTAGCTGTATCCCGGGAGCTGGGGATGGTCGCCCACGAAGAGGACGAAGGAGGGCGCGGGATCCCATGTGTCGTAGGCATCCTGAATGTAGGTCTTGATCTGGGCCTGGGTCCACCCGCCGGCGTCGACGACCGTGGTCAGGTAGCCCTGGTTGTGCTTGGCCGTTGCGAACTCCTCGATCATCGTGTCGGAGAGGTCCTGTCCCGCCATGATCAGGAGGTCCGCCCCGTCCGCCCTGGTCGACGAGGCGACTCCTTCGAGGTGGCCGACCCCGGATGACCTGAAGCACTCGCTGGCCGGAGCCGGCTCGAGGATGCCGGCATTGATGAGCGACTGCCCGTAGATGCCCTCGAACCAGGGCGAGCGGGCTGCATCCGGAGTCGAGACGGCGCCGCCGAAGTCGATCCTTATCCTGAGGCGTCTCGCCGCCGTGAGAACACCGGTTCCGGCGTCCCAGGAGAAGGGGAACACCGCGAAGCGGCCGATGGTGACGCCGCGGAGCATCCCGTCGACGCTCCAGAAGACCTCGGCCGAAGGATACACCCCGGATTCGTAGGCGGCAGGGTCGAAGGCGAAGGCGCCCGCACTCCTGGAGGTGTCGGCGAGTATCGGCTGCATGGGGAAGGGTGTCATCCTGCCCACGGTCACCATGTCGCGTTCCTCTACGGTGGCGGAGATCGAGGGCGACGCGGGGAGAGCCGCGAGGAAGGAGAGCTTCGGCATGGCGGGGAAGCCGGGCTCGGTTGCCGAGAGGGTGGTTCCCGGCGAGCCGATGCATGTGAAGCCGACTCCGGACATCGTGAGGTCCGTCGTCTCCACGCCCGGGACCGTGATCTCGATGGTCATGCTCGAAGGGGTGGACTCGATCAGTTCGATCGTGGAGCTCCGGCCCGCCTCCAGCCCGAAGTCTGTCCAGCCGGCCGAAACCGGGCCGACGAGCAGCAGGATGGACGATAACAGTCTTGCCATGATTCCTCCCGACCGGCCATTCACATATATGATCCTGTTTGATTTATTGTAGCCGATACCGCCCCGGTCAAGAAACCGGGTCGTGCCGGAGGTCTGTTGGTTTGGAAAAGAAGTCCGTTCTCATCGCGGCCTCGGGCAGGGTTAGCAGGCTGCCGCCCTATCTCTTCGCCGAACTCGACAGGAAGAAGGCAGCCGCGCTCAGAAAAGGCCTGGACATAATCGACTTCGGGATAGGCGACCCCGACCTGCCCACGCCGGACCGGATCGTCCGGGCCGGAGCCGGGGCTCTGGCAGATCCCGCCTTCCACAGGTACCCCAGGAACGAGGGCAGCGCGTTCTTCCTCGATGCAGCCAGGTCCTGGCTCTCGGGCGAGTTCGGGGTGGAGGCCGGCGACGAGATGGGGGTCGCCGCCGTGATCGGCACGAAGGAGGGGATCGCCCACGTCCCGATGGCCTTCTGTAACCCGGGCGACGTCATCCTCACGCCGAGCCCCGGATATCCCGTCTACAGGGCCGCGGCCATCCTTGCCGACGCCGTGCCGGTCGACGTCCCGCTCAAGCGTGAGAACTCCTTCCTGCCCGATCTCGACGCACTCGACCCGTCCGCCCTCAGGAGCGCGAGGATCCTCTACCTCAACTACCCCAACAACCCCACGGGCGCCGTGATGCCTCTCGACGAGATGAAGAGGGTCGTGGAGTTCGCGAGGCGCGAGGACCTCCTTATCGTAAGCGACAACTCCTACAGCCACATCAGGTTCGACGGGAAGAACCCCGCCTCCTTCCTGCAGGTCGAGGGGGCTCTGCCGCTCTGCCTCGAGTTCCACTCCCTCTCCAAGACCTTCAACATGACTGGGTGGAGGATCGGCTTCGTGGCCGGTGGAGCGAGGCTGGTGAAGGCGTTCATGTCCGCCAAGGAGAACATCGATTCGGGCGTCTTCACGGCCGTGCAGAAGGCCGGCGCCGAAGCCCTGACGTCGTGCAGGGGGTGCATCGGCGACATGCTCTCGGTGTACTCCTCCCGCAGGAAGCTCCTCCTCGAGGGCCTGAGGAAGCTCTCCTGGGATGTCTTCGACGGGTCGGGGAGCCTCTATCTGTGGGCGGCCGTCCCCAGGGGCTGGACTTCCATGGACTTCGCGGCCTGGCTCGTCACCGGCGCAGGCATAGTCGTGACGCCGGGCTCCGGGTTCGGAGCGTGGGGGGAGGGCTATGTGAGGTTCTCTCTCACTCTCCCCGAGGAGAGGATCATCAAGGCGCTGGGCAGGCTCGAGCAGCTCGAGCTGCACAGCCTGAGGGGCCGGTCAGCCATCCGGAGGTCGAAGAAGTGCCTGGAATCCTGAGGCTCGAAGGCATCGAGCTCTCGGTCACCCTGGGCATCCTCCCGGAGGAGACGCTCGCCCCGAGGCTCGTGAAGCTCGACATAGAGTGCGAAGGCGACTGGAGTCCCGGAGCCCCTCCGCTGATCGACTACAGGGAGATATCGGACGCCGTGTCGGGGCTGTCCGGCTTCGAGTACGGGCTCCTCGAGGATCTGGTTTCCGACGTCGTCCATACTCTCGAAAGACTCGGCCCCGGCCTCGGATGGCGGGTGACGGCGGTCAAGCCGTGCCCCGCGCTCTCGCTCCGGGTCGACAGGGCCGTGTTCACGTGGGGCGGCGGATGACGCGGCCGTTCGCGGTGGCGATCGGCAGCAACCTCGGCGACAGGCGCCGGTTCCTGGCTGACGCGGCATCGGCCCTCATGCGCGATGAGAGGGTCAGGCTCCCCAGGGCCGCCGGGATCTACGAATCCTCTCCGGCCGAGGGTGCGGAAGGAGGCAGATTCCTCAACACCGCGGTCTCCGGGCTGTGGGTGTCGGACGCCCACTCCCTGCTGGATCTCTGCCGGAGCATCGAGATCTCGGCCGGTTCCGAGACGGTCAAGGAAGGCAGGGCGCGCAGGCTGGACATGGACCTGCTCTACCTCGGAGACGAGGTGGTGGTGGACGCCGACCTGGTGCTGCCGCACCCCGGGATATCCGGGAGACTGTTCGTACTGGCCCCCCTGGCGGATCTGCTGGGCGACCGGCCCGTTCCGTGCCTGGGCGCATCCGCTCCGGAACTCATGGCGCGCCTCGAGGGTAGCGGAGATATTCTGCGGATAGAGGATCCTCCATTGCCGGGAGAGAACTGGCCAAGTGTCTGACAAGAGATACATCGTGGTCGAGGGTCCGATAGGGGTGGGCAAGACCACGCTCTGCGGCCTCCTCGGAGGGGTCTGGAAGGCCAGGCTCGTACTCGAGGAGGTCGAGGAGAACCCGTTCCTTCCGATGTTCTACAGGGACAGGCGCTCCTACGCCTTCCAGACCCAGGTGTTCTTCCTCCTCAGCAGGTACCGGCAGCAGCAGAAGCTCGGGCAGCTCGACCTCTTCGCCGGACCCGTGGTGTCCGACTACATGTTCGCCAAGGACAGGATCTTCGCATCCATGAACCTCTCGGAGCACGAGTTCGGGCTGTACGACAGGATCGCCACCATCCTCGAGAAGGACGTCCACACTCCCGATCTGGTCATATACCTGCAGGCGTCCCTCGACGTGATCCTCACGCGCATCACCAGGCGGGGGAGGACCTACGAGAAGGACATGAGGAGGTCGTATCTGGAGGCTCTGGTGAACGCGTACAACAGCTACTTCTTCCGCACCAGGGATCTTCCGGTGCTCATCGTGAACACTGACGGCCTGGACTTCAGGTCCCGCGCCGGGCATCTCGAGATGCTCGTCAAGGCCGTAGAGGAGCACAGGGGCGGGATACAGACCTTCGTCGCCAGGACCGGGCGCGGATCATGAGGATCATCGGCAGGGCTGCGGACATGGCCGAGGCTGCGCGTGCACTGTCTCTTATACACATCTCCGAGCCCACGAGACAGCG
>JAUCPW010000063.1 GCA_030373045.1 Candidatus Fermentibacter sp. | reverse complement strand
GTCGAGGGAGATCCTCGTGAGGGGCCCGCTCGCGTAGACGTTCCGCATCCGCTCGATCTCGTCGTCAGTCAGAGGCTCCAGCCCCTCTTCAAGTCGTCGATCCATCGTCTCACCTTCCTCAGGAGATGTCTCCCTCGCATCGCTCGTCGCACCCAAGAGTCTCGGACCCATTTCCGATGCGTGTACTTCATGGTCCCCGCGGCCGGAATCGAACCGGACCTGAACGCCTGGCGGGGCGCCCGCGGTCTACTTCTTCGCGGACTTACCGGACACACTGATCCGCTCGTGGACCTTCCCGCCGTCGTCGACGAAGGTCCACTGGTAACTATTCGACGGGCGCGCGGCCGCGTACATCTCGAAGGCAGCGCGGGCCTGGTCGGGGGTGAGCCCCTTGCAGGGGTTGAAGGGCTGACCGTTACACCTGATCATCATGTGATTCCTCGCTTTTGCTATCATTCCTGAGACGGAGCCTGATGACTCCTCGCTCCCGCCCCGGGAATCGGACCCGGGTTGCGCCGCCGGGCGCGGGACTGATAATACGTCATTTCGCCGATCTGTTGTTGTATCCGCCGGGCCTCCCAATGTAGCGCTGACGCAGTACTCCTTCGGAGACCCAGAAGCCGCACGCCCCAGACCTCAAAAGACACTGGCCAGTGACAGGCCAGTACCCGACGAGCGTGTAAAAGCACCAGCTCCCCATCCCGCCGGGGTGGAGCCTGCCGTCGGCCTGGCGAATGCCGTAGGTGTACTCCCACCCGACGACGATGGGCATCCTCTCTTGCCCGACCGGCAAGATCGGCATGTGGTAGGCCATGGTTCACCCCGCGCACACCCAACCGCAGCCGATCTGACCGCATTCCTGGCAGTACTCGTCCTCCCCGAGCGGCGTCACCTCCTCGGGATCGAACTTCCAGCGGTGGTCGTCCCCCACCATGACCGCGACCACCTTCCCCGTGCGGACCTCGCGGCCCGACCACTCCGTGTCCTCGTCCGGCTCCGTCTCCCAGCCGAGGACGCGGAACGCCACACCCCCGTGCCCCTGGACGCGGTAGGCGTCCGCCGTAAACGTCTCGTCGTCCTGCTCGTAGCCCGTCGCTCGCCGCGCCATGATCATGCCTCCGTGTCCGTCGCGATACTGCGACGCGCCGTCGACCCCGCGGCCGAGGCCTGGATAATGCTCACGTCGTCTCCTCCTTCCCGTCCGCGCGCCATCGCGGAGCGGCGGGGTGGAGCTGGCGAACCAAGTCCGCACACCAACGATGCTCGGCCGCCCGCGCCGCCTCCGCCGCCCGCGCCGCCTCCGCC